>JAPDPQ010000027.1 GCA_034506395.1 candidate division KSB1 bacterium
ATACCAATGGGCGGTAGATCAGCGGGTGAGGGATAAAATCAAGCCTCGCCAGCTATCGCAACAGGCCTTGTCTGAAGCAAAAGATGCCTCGGTCTATTTGAGTGACTTCCAGCCCGATTCAGTGAATCAGTGGACGGGCGTTCCCGAGCTGGATCGAAATTTCTGGGGACGGCCATTTCGAATCCAAGGGAAAGAGTTCAAAAAAGGGATCGGCGTTTTCCCCAATTCTGAATTGATCTATCGGCTCGATGGCCAATGGAAAATGTTTTCCGCTATCGTTTCAGCGGATTTGAATCCCTATTGCAATTTGAAAAAGGGAGATTATCGAGGCGGGAAAATCCAATTTGGCGTTTACGGTGATGGCGATGAACTTTTCGCCAGTCGGGTCATTGATGCGAATTCCGAGCCCCAGGAAATTGAAATTCCCGTTGCGGGGATTCAGACTTTGAAATTGGTGGTCCGCACGCAGGACTGGCTGCCCTATTTTGGGCAGTGTGGGAATTGGGTTCGAGCGAAGGCGGTTAGGTAACTGGCATCTGAACACGAAAAGTCTTGCTCAGTAGGCAAAAATATTTTGACCGCTAATTTCACGAATTTTCCAAATTGCGCCAATTTATACAAATTTGGCCAACTGATCAAACGGGTCATTTCGATCCGCCTAGATTTGTGCAAGATGACCTGCCTTATTAAAATGCAAAAGATACGGCCTATGGCACAAACTATGATAGCGACCTATGCCATTTTTCATTTTTTTCTCATGCCTTATGGCGGTATCAAGTGGCGGAGAGAAATCTTTCTTGTGAACATCTTATATGATTCGGCGGTCTTTTGCGAGCAAAGATTCCTCTCCATCAACTGGCGTGGCGGAATGACAGAATCTCGCTCAGAAGGCTAAATTTTTGCGCTAATAACAAATTAGCGCAATTGGCTTAATTAGCGAAATTAGCGGTCTGGGTTTTTGTTGATGGTCTGAAATAATGGTATTACATGAAATCAAAAGAACGAATTTTACGGACGCTGGAACTACAGCCGATCGATCGGGTTGGCTGGGTGCCGTGGGTAGGCGCTCATGCGGCGCATTTATTGGGGGTGAATGCGAAGCGGCTGTTCACTGAAGCCGATGTGCTGGTCGAAGGAGTTTTGAAGGGCTACGAGCTGTATCAGCCCGACGGCCTGCCGACGCTGTTCGATGTGCAATTGGAAGCCGAGGCACTGGGCTGTGACATCGCCTGGTCCGATGAAAATCCCCCCGCTGTCGTGGGGCATGTGCTGGAAAAAGTCGAACTGAGCGAGCTGAAAATTCCTACTCCTGATCAAGGCCGATATCCGATGGCGCTGGGGGCGGCTCGAAGGATCGTTCGGGAATTGGGCGATCGCATCGCCATTTTTGCGCTAATCACGGGCCCGTTCACGCTGACGCTGCATCTGGCGGGGGTGAAGATTTTCACCGACATGTACGACCATCCCGATGAGGTCAAGAAGATTTTATCCTTTGCCAGCCAGGTCTGCGAGGCCACGGCTCGCTATTACGCCGAGACAGGCGTGGATGTGATCACCGTGGTGGATTCCTTGACCTCCCAGATTTCCGCCGAACATTTCAAGACATTCGTCACCCCGTTTCATCAGCCCATTCTGGAGACGATTCACCGCCTGGGCAAAAAATCGGGCTTCTTTGCCTGCGGCGATGCCACTCGGAATGTGGAGCAGATGGCGGCCATCGGCGCTCATTATTTCGGCGTTGATGAGAATGTCGATCTCCATTTCGCCCGAGAGGTCGCATTGAAACACAACGTGGCATTCGCTGGCAATTTGCCACTGGCATCGGTAATGCTGTTCGGCACGCCTGAGGATAATTATCAAGCCGCTCTGGACTGTCTCAAAGCAGGTGGGAAAAAGGGGTTCTTCCTCTGCCCTGGTTGCGATATTCCCTTTGCCACGCCGATCGAGAATGTGCAGGCGATTACTCGTGCGGTTCGTTCTAACGAGGTAGAAAGGCTGAAAGGGAATCAGTGGTCAGTGATCAGTGATCAGTGATCAGTGATCAGTGGGCAATGAGTTTCTTTTGCCATTTGGCGTTTTAGCGAAATTGGGATAATTAGCGGAATTAGCGGTTCATAGAGAAGCTATCAAAAAGAAGTCAGATTTATGTCAAAAAAAATATTCATTGAGATTGTAACGCTGGATTCGAGGGCGTGTTCGCCCTGTCAGTATATGGTCGAAATGGTCAAGAAGGTGGCGCTGCTGTTTCCTGGCCAGATTGAATGGAAGGAAAGCTTGATTAAAACGAAGGAAGGGATGCAGCGGATGAAGGAACTGGGGGTAAGCAAATTACCGACGATTTTGATCAACGATGTTCCCGAGTTTGTCAGCATCATTCCATCGGAGCATCAGTTGAAAGCGGCGATTGAAAAATATTTGCCCAGCAATCCAAGTTCGGAGGAGGTGATCGGAACATAACCATCAAATAAAAATAATTAAACTCACCAATTAAACCCTTTGATGCACAGCTAAAATGAACCAATGATTTTCAAAATTAGGAGATCAGAAATGAATCGAATTTCTACAAAATGGAGTCTTGTAACTTTTTTTGCCATTATGCTGCCATTGTTGAGCGCTTGTTTTACAATATTGGAAGTCGATCAACCTATAACAGTAGCGGTAAACGCACCGATAGAGGTGACGTTACAGGTTCGCACTGAAGGTACGGATGCCAACGCGCATTATGGGATTTTGGGGCTGCTAATACCCAACGATTGGAAGGTAGAATTGGTTACCTACTCGGGCGATTTTGGTCCAGATACTTGTAGCTTCCTCCACCCAGATAGTGTTGATGGTGATCCAGGCGGTCAAGTCGATTTTTGGACCGATTCGCTTGAAACTCGCTTTCCCAGCGGAGAAGATATGATGTGGGTGGTTTATCAAGCTAATACTCCATACGCCTCTAATCTTGACACTGGGTATGTGGACGTCGTCATTAAAATGACCACTGGTGCAACTACGGGAAATTTTAATCTCGGCTACTTTGTGACCAATGCCGCGCTTGACTTCACGGATACTACTTATTATGATGTTAAACTCGATAATCCCATTCAAGTTGGCGGCACAGGGGTAGCAAATCGCTCCGATGACATGATTCCCCAGTCGTTCCAATTGAAGCAGAACTTTCCGAATCCATTCAACGCTGCGACTCAGATCAAATTCGATCTGCCGCAAGCTGGCTGGACTGAGCTAAAGATATACAATCTGCTCGGTGACGAGGTTAAGACAATTTTAAGCGAGCCAATGAATGTCGGATCTCATGTGATTCATTTTAGCGCTGGAGAACTGGAATCTGGAATTTATTATTATCGGCTCAGATCAGGAAAGTTCTCTGCCGTCAAAAAAATGGTTTTGATCAAATGACGGCTTAGTTGAAATTCCAGAGCTATTTCATAAATTCAGCGCCTCAGCGCTCTGACATTTTTGATATTGAGTGCCCGAATACCAAAGTGAAGCTGTCGAGTTTTCTCTGAAGCTATCTGAATTACGATCATCGTTTCCGAATTAATCAGCGAATCAAAATAGAACCAAAAATTGTCATTCAAAAGTATGCGGTCAAATAAGTAATAAACCCGCCCATGTTCACCAGGTGGATGTGGGCGGATACCCTTGATATTTCGCCTAGCGTTTTCGCATTGCCAGTTTACGTCTCTTATTCATCGCAAATTATGCGGAATCGATTGAATAGGCTATTTCAATAAAAATTTATTTTAAATAAAAAAAATGTTTGACTTTTATTTTTATTTGTGTATATTATCATAACTAAAATTGCGAACATTAACTTTCGAATCAAATAATCAAGGGTGATTAAGATGGCTGAAAAAAAGTTGAATTCTATAAAAACAGAACCGATCCTAGGCACAAGCCCAATGGCGAAAAGTTTGAATCGGGCTGTTGCAAAGTTAGCGGAAAATGATAATAACATTTTTATTTTTGGAGAGAAAGGTACAGGAAAAGAATTTGTAGCTCGGCAGATTTATTTGCAAAGTGCACGTCGCAAGCATGAGTTTGTTGTAATTGACTGCGCCGCCTTAGGCAAAACAATTGCCAGCAAAGAACTCTACGGCGTTGCAGGACAAGTAAATGAAGCTGGAGAACCAGTCGTTGGTTTGCTCGAACAAGCAGATCATGGGGTTCTTTTTCTCAAGAATCTTGATCACATGAGCTCTGAATATCAGGAAGAATTTCTGAGGATCATTCGTGATAAGACGATACGACGCCTAAATAGCGAAGAGAATATCACTCTGGATCTCAGAATTTTCGCTGCCTCCGATCGAGAATTGAAGCACGATATGGAAATGGGTCGATTTAAAAAAGAGCTGTATTATTTGCTCAACACATTCACATTATATATTCCTCCGCTTCGGGAGCGGAAACAGGACATCCCAGAGCTATTTGCCTACTTCATGAAAAAGACATGCGCCGAACTGGGACGAGAGGAACCAGCCGTGCCTTCGGAGATTTTCGAATCACTGCTCGATTATGAATGGAAGGGAAACATTGGTGAATTAGAGAGCACGGTCCAAACGCTGGTGCAAATGTCACCGAAAGATCGGCTTTCCCCAGAATTTTTGCCCTTCCGAATTCGTAAGCACCCGTTGGATATCCTGGAGCCGATTAATCTTAAAGGAATTATCTCTGACATTGAGACATTCTTAATCAAAAAAGCTTTGCGCAAATTTGACGGCAACCAGGTTAAAGCTGCTAAATTGCTCGGCGTTCCAGAAGCTACATTGCGCTTTAAAATGAAGAAACATTCTATTTCAAGCCGCTAGCTCGTACTCGGTTCATGTTTGAAGATGGTTAACACCAGTTATACGAGGTAGTGATTAGCTGATTTGGTTTCCGAAATTATCGAATTTTTATAAAACAGGCGATCTGAAATGATCGCCTATTTTTTTATTTCATTTTTAGTATCTACACGCACACTTCAAATGAGAGTCATCAGCATATCCCAAGCTCACAAACTTTTGCTTGACACGGTACGAATCGATTACTGCACATGCAGAACCAATTCACAGAATAATACTGCGTGATAATTTTTTTAAAAAAGGTGTACACTGGTCATTGCGCGGATGGTAAGGAATGAAGCATCGTTACATTTTTCAGATGGACATTTTGAAAGAAAGCAGAATCTACCTATTAAAAAATTGATTCAATTTCCCATGAGCATAACAGATTTGCGACAATTATGTTAGCACGACTCTGGTTTGGTATTCGGGGACTGAGACGTTCCATCCTTTTTGTTGTCTGATCAAATCAGCGAATTGTTGGGCGACTTCGGGCTCACCATGAGTCACAAACAGTTGTCTCGGAGCGTTTTGAAATCCAGCAAGCCATCGAAGTAGTTCATCCCGATCTGCGTGGGCAGAAAAGCCAGTGATCTGAGCGATTCTGGCGCGAACGCGATAAAATTGCCCCAAGATCCGAACTTCCTCATTGCCGTCAACGATCTGACGGCCTAAAGTACCCATTGCTTGATACCCGACAAACAGCACCGTGCTTTCGTAGCGCTCAATATTTTTGGTCAAATGATGCTTTATTCGGCCTGCCGTGCACATACCCGATCCAGCAATGATGATGACCGTGCCGCGAATATGATTGATTGCCTTGGACTCATCGATGGTTTCGATCATTTTCAACCCTTTAAAAGCAAATGGGGACTCGTTCCGATGCAATAGTCGCAGCATGTCATTGTCAAATAGCTCGGGATGCATTTGAAACACCTGGGTCACGCGAATCGCCATTGGGCTATCCATGAAAACAGCCAAATGTGGAATACGATCACGGATCAGTAATTGATTGAGATAGTAGAGCACCTCCTGTGCACGCTCTACCGCGAAACTCGGAATGAGAAGATTCCCACCAGCTTTGTAGGTCGAAAGAATGATCTCCTCTAATTGATCAGCAATGTGATCCCTATTCCCGTGCAAACGATCCCCGTAAGTCGACTCCATGATTACATAATCTGCCTCATTGAAAATTGTTGGATCCAAAAGGATGGGCGTTTCCCATCTCCCGATATCGCCCGAAAAAAGAATAGTTCGGCTTTCACCGTCCTGCTGAACTCGAAATATCACATTGGAAGAGCCGAGGATGTGCCCAGCCTCATAAAAACAAGCTTCGATCCCATCCGCGATCGTTATCGGATTTTTGTATGCGACTGGCTGAAAAAACGGTAAAGTTGCCTCGGCATCGGCAATGGTATAGAGCGGCTTGACGGGTCGCGGCCCAGTCCGACCTTCCCGCTGATGACGTCTGATTTTAAAAGCGGCATCTTCTTCTTGAATTTTTGCGGCATCCAATAGAACGATTTTGGCGATCTCACTGGTGGCTTGCGTGCAATAAATTTTCCCTTTAAAACCTTCTCTGACCAATTTGGGCAATAAGCCGCAGTGATCCAGATGGGCATGGGTAAGCAAGACACCGTCCAATGTTTCTGGAGGGACATAGAATGAGTCCCAATTTCGCGTCAGGTAAGGTCGTTCTTGATACAAACCACAATCGATCAAAAACCGACTGCCATTGGCTTCAAGCAAATAACAAGAACCAGTGACGTTTTGAGCGGCACCAAGAAATGTGATCGCTATGTTCATTGTGCGTTCCTAATATCCTCTTTCATGCGCTTCATTTTTGAACAACCATTTTCAACTCATCTTCATCGAAATTCGATGATGATCGTCAATTCAAATATATCAAATTTAATTTTGTTTTACAAGCAATTTTTGAGAAGTACTACTCCTTCATTTTTTGTTGCACTTTAAGAGCAGATAAAAGCGATGCTACCAATGAAGTCAACGACTAGTTTTTCATTCAAATTTTTGCAATATTGTTCAGATGAAAAGCGCAATGGATCAATCAAAGTACTTTGCGCCGCCAAACTTTATTTCTCGATAGAATTTTATTGAAACTTTAATTAAAAAAGTTTATCTTTTCCCGTCGTTGGGGAATCATCGATTCAAAATTAGACCGATTTATGCGAGCCACTGAACCTGAATGGAAGTTTTCAGGGGCATAATGACTCTCTGCCTCGTGGGTAGAGGGTAGCCAACGGATATGATCAGTTCAATTTAGGCGGTAGAAGCGCAGAGATAGATTTCGAATGGAGGGAAGAATGGCACATCAAACCCAGATTCTGATTGTGGTCGTTGGTTATTTAACCCTGCTGATTGGCTGGGGAATCTATCAAGGTCGAAAGGTCAAAACTGATGTGGATTTCACGATCGCGAGTCGCAAGCTGCCAGGATGGGCGGCAGCACTATCTGAGCGAGCAACTGGAGAGTCATCCTGGTGTTTGTTGGGTTTGCCCGGAGCTGCCTATGCCACAGGCTTAACCGAAATCTGGACAGCGATCGGATGTGTCGTTGGCATCATCACTGCTTGGGCTCTAATTGCCTGGCGGCTGCGCGATGAAGCTGAGAAATATAACGCTACCACCTTTATTGATTATTTGGCAAAAAGGCATGGCGAGCTCGGTCGATCTATTCAAATTGTAGCAAGCTTCATCATCGTGTTCTTTTTCTTCTTTTATGTTGGCGCCCAATTCATCGGCGGCGGCAAGACGCTCTTCACCATGTTTAGAATTGATCCAATCCATGGAATGTTTTTGACCGCCCTGATCATCATCCCTTATACGATTTACGGCGGTTTTCGAAGCGTTGTTTATACCGATGTGATCCAGGCGATCTTAATGATTACCACTTTGATTGTTGCGCCGATAGTCGGTATCTTTTACTTAGCCAGCCACAATCCCGCTGACCTATTCGCCACAAGCATCCCTACTGCCCTGCACAAGGCTGGATCGCAATATGCCTCACTCACTGGTGCTGCATCTGGTTTTTCTGCTGGACTCATCATGATGACTGGTTTTTCTTGGTTTTTCGGCTATCTTGGTGGGCAGCCGCAATTGAGCATGCGGTTCATGGCGATCCGGAATCCAGCTCAGGCTAAGAAAGGCCGCAATATTGGCATCGCCTGGACCGTGGCTGCCTATATCGGTGCCTTATCTATTGGCTGGATCGGGCTTGCCATTTTTGGCCCTAATGGCCTTGCAGATCGTGAATATGTAATGCCATCGGTCATGCTAAAAGTGTTTCCACCTGCTATCGCGGCGGTTCTCATAACTGGCGCCATTGCTGCCATGATTTCCACAGCAGATTCGTTGTTGATCCTCTCTGCCTCAGAACTTTGGGAGAATCTGATTAAGCCACTGATCAAGCTTGACCAATCATCGGAAAAAGTCAATCTCTATCTGTCACGAATCCTAACAGCGCTTTTGGCGAGCGTCGCTCTCAATTTGGCATTTATCTCCCCAACGAAATTAATTTTCACCATCGTTGGTTATGTGTGGGCTGGCGTCGGAGGCACGTTCTCCGTAGTGATTCTGGCAACTTTGTTCTGGAAAAAATTTCACAGCAAAGCCGCACTTATCACCATGATCTTCGGAATGCTATTCACAATTGTTTGGATCAGCACTGGCCTCGACGCCAAACTGATGACCGCCCGCGTGATGACTTTCGTTGTCGCAGGGTTCGTCGCCATTATTGCCACCCTGGCTTTGGCACCGAATAGAACGACAAAGAATTGATTGTCAAAAAAAGCAGTAGAAGTTCAATTGCATTTCGAATAGAAGGAACCAATATGAAATCATCCAAGCTGACAATACTTGCCTTATTCTGGTTGTTGTTATTATCCCGAAATTCCGATGCCTTTTTAAAGACGCAGGGCAGAGAAATTGTCGACTCTTACGGACAAAAAGTTTTGCTGCGCGGATTTGGTTTGGGCGGCTGGCTGGTACAGGAAGGATATCAATTGCATATTCCAGGATTCGGTTCGCCCAGTTCAATTCGAAAACAGATCGTCGATCTCGTCGGTGCAGCCAATGCGGAGCAATTCTATCAGCGGTACATTGAAAATTACGTCATGGAACAAGACATTGCGCAAATCGCCTCCTGGGGGTTCAACTCAGTACGACTGCCCTTCAATTATCGGCTTCTGACTCCAGAGGATCAACCGGGAGTCTATTTGGAAGAGGGATTTCAAATTATTGATCGGCTGCTGAGCTGGTGCGAAAAATACGGGATCTACTTGATTTTGGACATGCACTGCGCGCCTGGCGGACAGAATAAGGACAATATCAGCGATTCCGATGGGATCGAAGCGCGACTTTGGACCGATCCAGCCAATCAGGAACGCACCATAGCGATCTGGCGCAAAATTGCCGAGCGCTATACCACAGCACAATGGATCGCTGGATATGATCTGCTGAATGAACCAGTTATACCAGGGGGTTATACCAATAATGATCTTCGTTCGCTCTATATTCGGATCGCACGGGCGATTCGTGAAGTGGACAATAATCATATTCTTTTCATTGAAGGAAATTGGTACGCCACAGATTTTAATTTGCTCACCCCACCTTTCGATGTCAATATGGTTTATAGCTTCCACAAATATTGGAATGAAAATACACAAACTTCAATCCAAAAATACCTGAATATCCGCAATCAAACGAATTGCCCGCTGTGGTTGGGCGAGTCAGGCGAAAACTCCAACACCTGGTTCTACGATTGCATCGAATTGATGGAACAAAATAACATTGGCTGGAACTGGTGGACTCATAAGAAGATCGAAACTACTACCAGTCCTTACTCTGTCCCAATTTCGCCGAATTATCAGCGTTTGATCGATTATTGGAATGGGAAAATGGAAAAGCCATCATCTCAGTTTGCCATGACTGCGTTGTTGGAAATGGCCGACTGGTTGAAGTTAGAAAATTGCGAATTTCATCCCGATGTTCTCGATGCCTTACTCCGATCCGATTTCGGGCGACAGCCAATACCATTCAAAAATCATGTCCTGCCGGATACGATTTTTTGCGTTGATTATGATATGGGTCGAGAGTCGATTGCGTATCACGATGCAGATTATCAAGTGACTCACGGCCTGGGAAGCGAGGAATATAATCGCGGTCGAAATTATCGCAACGACGGAGTGGATATTGAATCAAGCGACGATCCGCAGGGAGCGAAATTTAGCGTGGGATGGACAGAACCTGGAGAATGGCTTTTGTTCACATTAACCATCAACGATTCCGGCAGCTATAGGATATCATTGCGAGTAGCTTCGTCACAAGAAAGTGGGAGACTCCAGCTTCTGTTGGACAATCGCCCACTCACTGATGCGATTCCAATCCCCAAGACTGGTGGCTGGAAAAACTGGCAAACATTGACCCTACGAGAAAGTTATCCCCTGCCATCAGGAACCCATCGGTTGAAAGTGCTTTGTATTGAAGCGGGCTTCAATATCAATTACATTTTATTCAACCTTGAAGCTTGGACGCCCCCCGAGGGTCGACATTTTGATCCAATTTCAAATAAAATTTATTGGGCGCAAAATTATCCCAATCCCTTTCAGCAATCGACTACCATACCAATTATGTTTCTGGATCAACAAACAATCAGTTTAAAAATTTTTAATCTGAACGGCGCAATTGTGAAAAATCTGTTCAACGGTCCCGTGTCACCCGGCTACCAAACGTTCATCTGGAATGGGACCAACAGTCAGGACCAAGCGGTTGCACCAGGATTGTATTTCTGCCAGCTTCATACGAATGGAGTGCAAAAGACCCGGCCGATTATCTTGTTGAGATGAATTCTGATATTATAGCGATTTAGCCAATCAATCGAAGTAATTTCGATTTGAGCTTTGCCGCTTTGTTTTGAAATAGCCCAGACATTCAACAAGCTGAACAATGCAAATCGTATCATTCAATTGAAGATCAAAAAGGAAAAGTAATTCATTATGAAATCGATCCAACAATTTTTTTTAATAATCATCCTCATAGTCGTCTTCTCAAAAAACGATACCTTGTTCGGCCAATCGCTTGTGATCAACGAAGTGATGGCGTCCAATGGCGCCACAATTCGTGATGAAGATGGCGATACACCCGATTGGATCGAACTTTATAATCGCGGTCAGCAGCCGATTGATCTGAACGGCTTCGGGCTCTCGGATGACGCAACCGCCCCGTATAAATGGACTTTTCCCGCCATATCCTTGCCTCCAAATCAGTTCCTTTTAGTATTCGCATCGAACAAAGATCGGCGTAACTGGCTGAATTGGGAGACCATAATTGATAAAGGGGATCAGTGGCGCTATCGCCTGGGAACATCAGAGCCACCCCCCAATTGGCGCGCCCGAGAATTTGATGATTCGAATTGGTATTTGGGTCCTAGTGGCTTCGGCTACGGCGACAATGACGATGCGACGACGGTCCCGCAAGTGATGTCCGTTTATGTTCGAAAAAGCTTTTTCATCGCAGATAAAAACCAGATCGTTCGGGCGCTGCTTCATGTGGATTTTGATGATGGCTTTGTAGCCTATCTCAATGACAGAGAGATCGCCCGCTCGAATATCGGCACTTACGGCGATCATCCTGCTTATAATCAAACAGCCTGGACCTATCGGGAAGCGCAAATGTATCAGGGCGGGACACCAGAGGAATACGAATTGTTAAATCCTCCCGCAGTTTTTGAAACGGGGAAAAATGTTTTAGCCATCCAGGTTCACAATTCCGGACCCGAGTCATCTGACCTTAGCCTGATCCCGTTTTTGACTATCGGTTCCAGCGCTCCGATTACAGGCAATCCCCGCGGAGTCTCCCGCTTTTTAAATCTGAAACCCGATTATTTGCATACCAACTTTAAGATCAATGCGTCTGGTGAGATCATTTCGCTGCATGACGCTCATGGCCATTTAATAGACCAAATTGAATTAGGCCCCTTGCCGACTGATGTGTCCTTTGGTCGCCAACCAGATGCCGGCAGCAATTGGTTCTATTTTTTACAACCGACTCCAAAAACCTCAAACACGACTGTTGGTTATCGAAATCTACCAGGAGAGCCAGCCTTTTCACATGCGAGTGGTTTTTATACGACCAGTTTGCTCATTTCCATTTCTGCCAGTGATCCGCAAAATGAAATCTACTACACATTAGATGGCTCGGTCCCTTCGAAGAATTCGCAGCGCTATCTCTCCCCTATCTCTATCTCCAAAACGACAGTGGTAAGAGCCCGTGAATTCAGCCCAGACGGCTCTGCCAGCGCTACCGTGACGCGAAATTATTTAATCAACGAGACCATCCGATTGCCAGTCGTTTGTCTTACGACTGATCCATACAATTTATGGGATCCAGATTCTGGCATTTATGTTTTAGGAAAAAATTATGACCCGAGCCCGCCGCATTATGGGGCGAACTTTTGGCAAGATTGGGAGCGACCAGTCCATGTCGATTTTTTTGAACCTGGCGGTGCTTTGGGTTTTAGTTTGAACGCAGGGATGAAAATCTTTGGGGGCTGGACTCGAGATTTTGCCCAAAAATCCCTCGCCATTTTCGCTCGAAGCCGATATGGCACGAGTGAAATCCAATATCAGCTTTTTCCTGATAAGCCGATCGATCACTTTGAGTCTTTCGTTTTGCGCAACTCTGGAAACGATTGGTCGTCCACCATGTTTCGCGATGGCATGATGCAAAATCTGCTCAATGGGACAGATCTGGACCTGGTAGCTTACCGCCCCGCCGTGGTTTTTCTCAATGGCCAGTATTGGGGCATCTTGAATATCCGCGAAAAAATTAATGAACATTATCTGGCCGCCAATCGCCATGTTGATCCCGATGAGCTAGATCTTTTGGAAAACAACATCCAGTTGATTCATGGAGATGCCACTCATTATCAGACAATGCTGAACTATATGACGACTCACGATATCCGGCTCAGCACTGTTTATGATAGCGTCAAAAAAATGATGGATATAGCCAATTTCATGGATTATCAAATTGCCCAGATCTACTTTGACAATAGGGACTGGCCAGGGAACAATGTCAAATATTGGCGACCTCGAACTTCAGAGGGTCGTTGGAAATGGATCGTTTTTGACACCGATTTCGGCTTTGGCCTATGGAACGCCGCTGCCTATCGTGATAACACCCTCGAATTCGCTACGGAGGCGAATGGCCCGGATTGGCCAAACCCGCCATGGTCCACATTTTTGCTGCGACGCCTGCTCGAAAATCCTCAGTTTAAGAACGATTTCATCAACCGATTTGCTGATCATCTCAATGCGACCTTTGAGCCCAAACGGGTCATTCAAAAAATCGATAGTATCAAGACAATTCTGCAATTAGAAATTCCACGGCATCAATTGCGCTGGCGTGACTCGGCCCGAAATTGGGCACAAAATGTCCAGAACCTGAAGCAGTTCGCCACCTATCGCCCCAATTTTGTCAGAACGCATTTGATCGGCAAATTCAATCTGAATGGGATTGCGCGCGTGTCGCTTCAAGTCATCCCTCCGAACTCAGGGATCGTTCGTTTGAACTCATTGCGATTAACCAATTTTCCATGGCAGGGCGATTACTTTCAGAAAGTTCCGATTCAAATTACGGCTATCCCAAATCCTGGATTCCGATTCGTCGGCTGGTCCGATACATCGTTGAGCAATCATGAACAGATCATTTTGAATCTTTCTCAAGATCTGTCTTTGATCGCTAAGTTCGAGCCAATTGACATCACCCCGGTTGTTCAAAGCGAAAATCCAAGACGAGTATGCCAGCTCAAACAAAACTATCCTAATCCATTCAATGCTGCCACAATCATAGAGTTCGAGCTGGCACAGGGTGGTTTGGTTACCCTTGAAATTTTCAACCTATCTGGCCAAAAGGTCGCAACCTTTGTGAATAAAGAATTGTCCCATGGTCACTATCAGTTCGAGTGGCAACCACAGTCCAATACAATGCTCTCTAGTGCGATTTATCTAGCAAAAATCAAAGTGATTTCTCACACGGCTCGCTACGAGGAGACAAAAAAGCTGATTTATTTAAAATAGCCCTTAACGGTCAATTTGCTGTGTAGATTATTGCTGTCAATCCTAGCGTGAAAAATAGAGAAAAATTAGGGTAGAAATGGTAATATTTGCAGATCGACCGTCGTCAAAAAACAAAACGTGAGACGCTGGTTCGTTTCAAAGCCAGACAAGTCTCACGTTTTGTGTCATGGTGGATACTAACTTTTTCGTTGCCATTTTCCGTGGAAGAAGCCGCGTTCTGAACTTTTGGTGCTAACCTTCCAATAGCCAGATATGGTTCCGATTGTGGTTAAAGATCGATTCACCCAGCGGCCTTTGAACCAGCCATTCGTTTCGTTGGAATCGTCATTTCCCCAATTTCCGGCCAGTATCCCTCCGAATTGTCCGTTCAGTGAGATATATTTGCCAAAGAACACTTTCTCACCCAGGCGATTGATCCCCCAGATGCCTTTTATATGCCCTACACGGGTCCCGATTTCATCAATCCAGCGCCCCCGAAAAACGCCACCGTGTTCTCTTGTTTTGAGCCATTTTCCCTCCACAAAACCTCCGCCGAGACGGATGATTTGCTTGCTATACGCCTGGATTGACACTTGGTGCCCTTGCGGTGTGACCGTTTCAACCAGTTGTAACGAATCCAGTTCGTCAAAGCTGAAGGTCTTGGAATACAAAGAAGTGGTAAAAGTAAATGCCCCTGGAACGTTCAGCGTATCCTTGTCCACGATGACCAGCAAAATACCGTCGAGATGCGTGACAGTATTTGAAACCCACTGCACGGTGCGACGATCGGATCGCGGCAAGACAATGTGGTCGTTCTGGTTCCGCTCAAATAAGATGGTCTTCATAATCCCCAACTTACCCCGCGTAATTGTGGCTGATCCACCCCAATTCACCACGTCCGTGGCAGTCGAATCACCTTGGAGCAATCCCCAAGCGATCCGAACATAATAAACTTTAGTGGCATTTGATGCCAGATCGTTAGCAAATGAAGGATCGGTGCTGATGATATCATTGACGATCTCATCATCGCCAAAATCAGCTTCAATCGAAGCATCTCCAAACGCAGGCAATTCATCCGAGGTAGTGAACCCACCATAGGGCTGATCCAGCTCGGTTCCTTCACCAATTTGATCTGGTTCAGTAGGTGAATTTTTTGAGCAACCACCGGTAATTACAGCTGCTGCTAGAAAGATCATCAGGATGAAAAGCGAAATTGAGTTTTTCATAGCTCATTCTCCTTATGTTAGGATAATGCAAAAATGGTTGATTAATTCTGAGGACTTCAATTTACGTTTTCGATTAAATGAAACGCAAACAGTAGACCATCAGCCCTTCACTGCTGGAACATGGACCATAACCTCTTAGAACATAGAATAATAGCCTCCTCTTGGAACTGGTATCCAACTTTTCAAATTTTGTACTTGAAACAGCAAAAGCTTTAAAAAATAGTACCAATAGGTACAGCAATAGCCTGACGGAAATTGAAACTTTGGCTCAGTTTATCCTCTGATGCGCAACTCATATCTTGTTTAGTGATCCTTCCACTTTTTTGAAATCCGTCGACATCGTAGCCATTGAGCTGGTAGTTTGTTGTTACCTAATCCGTAACATTTTTGATAATCCCGATCCAAAGTGAGGCCATAATTTTTAATTGAATAGAAATCTTTAGGCTGGCGAATTTCAATCTATGAACCAGCATGAAAATTAATCATGTGATAAAATAATCAAAATAGAATCTGAACATGCTGCTCAAGAACTGGTCAATTACGTTCCTGTCCTGGTTTGTAACAATGTATCAAGGTGTATCAAAATAATATTTAGGGATTAACATTGATAGAATGATTAACTTTTGAATTTAATAAGTCTATCAAAGTCATTTAGCTATTATTCTGATGGCATGTTATTTGTAATGGAATTCATCTATATGCTATGCGAGATAATAACTTAGCGTTTGTCAAATTAAACGAAAAATTAATTTATTGGATTGTGAACGGGCCAGCCCTGGAACGAAACGTGCATCATCCCTCCCATAACTGTTCTTCCGCCAATCTGGATGATTTCGATGATCATTCGCATGGGCTTGTACAACCATCGAATGAATTGCACTAGCTAACACTTACGATCGTGGCTTCTATGCCCGGAACCGCAATCAGATCAGGCATAACTTGTCAATAAATAAAATTACAAAATGAATCGCTCAAATTTGAGGTAATGATATGAACCAGGAAGAGAAGCGACTTATACAGAACAAATATGAGATCGTTTCTAAAATTAAGCAAGGGGGCTTTGGAATTGTTTATAAAGGTTATGATCATGTATTCGAGAAACCAGTTGCCATCAAGGCAATTGAGCCGAGTCTATTGCGTGAGGCAAGATATATTGATTTATTTCTGGAAGAAGCGAAAAATGCTGGCAAGCTAAGCCACAATAATATTGTGCATATCTATAACTTAGTACGAGATGAAAATGGACAATTTTTCATCATCATGGAATATATCGATGGGGTGGATCTTGGCAAAATTTTGCGTTGGTGTCAAAAACGCAACATGACGATCCCACATCACCTGAGCGTGTTTATTGTTAAGGAAATATGCAAAGCGCTGGAGTATGCTCATAATAAACGAGATTTAATGACCGATAAACCTTTGCGTCTAGTTCATCAAGATATTTCCCCTTCCAATATTATGGCGTCCTCATCGGGGCATGTAAAATTGATCGATTTCGGTTTGGCGAAGATTCGATTTCAAACCGATAGCTCGGATCAGATCGTGCTATCTGGCAAATTGCCGTATATGGCCCCAGAGCAGGTTAATGGAGGGGTTATAGATCGACGAACTGATATCTTTTCCCTCGGTGCAGTGTTTTACGAAATGCTGACAGGCGAGAGGTTATTTCCGCTGGATGATCCATATCAAACCATTGAACTCATCAAGAAATGCAAGATCGATGCTTCGGTGCTTGAACGACATCATATTGATGTATCGCTGCAACAAATTGTTTTAAAAATGCTGCAGCGGGACTCAGATCAACGCTACCAAGGTGCGAACGGGGTTTATCTTGATCTAGTGGAATACTTGATGGCGACTGCCCGTTCAGTTGATTTTGCGGAGGAGCTTGGCGATTTTGTGGCGCAGGTGATGGAATCGAACGGCAGAGCGGAGGAGTCATTGCCAGATGGCAAAGCCAATGTAACGCCGACTCCAGCTCCAGCTTTCGATCAATTTAAAATGAAAGAACCCAAGATAGTTATAGATGCCTCATATGGCCTATCAAGCTCCGAAGAGGTGAGCGATCTCCCAGCTGGTGGATCAGCATCTTTTGCTTCGGAAGAATTGCAATCGAGTTCCGATCTAAAAGGAGAGCAGTCGATAGCTGAATCGATTGAGGGTATTATCGAAGATCAAGCAAGCCAAACGACGCCTGCTGAGCCAGTAACGGGTGAGCCGAACAGCGATGCTGTTACAATTGTGTTGGACGGGAAATCCATCAATGATGATGGAGATTCCAAGATTTTAGGTCAACCCTATTCAGAATTGGAAGACATAAACGTTGGGTCGGTGAGGCATCGCTGGTCGAGTGATCAAGCTCATGAAAAAAATCAAGGCGAAATTTTCATTGACGAGCTTGGGAAAAGCGACAATGCCTCAGAGTCTGTATTGGAGTCACGCGATGGCCTGGCGCGATCAGCCGCTGTTCGGGGAAAAACTGTGACACCATCCCGAGATGTGTCCGTCGCAAGTGAGGAGGAAGGCGAGGACGACCTAAAAACCGTAATTGATGTCATTCGGTTATCTACGGATCGCCATAAAAAAGTATTCACCCGAATTGGGATCGGTTTCGCAACGGCTGCAATCTTGTTTTTTGTGCTCGATTTGGTCTTACAACTAACTCCGATCGGTTCTGCTATTTATGATCGGTTGTTCCCCCCGGCCATTCGAATTTCATCGCTGCCCGTTGGCGCAACCGTATATCTTGACAATAAACCGATAAACGGAAAAACACCACTTTCAATCGCTAAAATTTCGCCAGGCGTCCATGAGCTGAGGTTGACTGCTCCAGGATTTAGTCCACTGATTAAATCGATCCATGTCCCAAGCAAGGGACAGGTAAAGGTAGCTGGAGAGAAAGTCCGCAAAGGATATGATCCCTATCTATTCCGTTTCAAATCGCCTATTGAGATCACCTCAGAGCCAAAAGGCGCAACAATTTATATTAATCAGTTGCTCTACCCCCAGAAAACTCCAACGACCGTCGAATGGGAAGCTGGTATCCCGTTCTCATTG
The DNA here is from genome assembly GCA_034506395.1 of candidate division KSB1 bacterium. Lineage (NCBI taxonomy): Bacteria > Pseudomonadati > Candidatus Zhuqueibacterota bacterium. The sequence continues at coordinate 18,189 of JAPDPQ010000027.1, forward strand.
GAAATGGAACAAGAAAATTTTCAAAGATTATCTGGCTTTAATCTGAATACGTTAGATGGGAGTGAGGAGATCGAAGATCGTCGGGTGTGGTCATTCAAAACGATTGACGGAGAACCGAAGCGATATGTGGTGGAGGGTATATTCAAGAAATTTATCTATGTTTCTTGCATTCCCTCTGGTGCAATTTTCTATATTGATGGTTCTCCAACGCCCTCGGGCCGAACCGACGTGTCCAGCACGATTGCCCTGACCATGGGTAAGCACGAAATTATTTTTCAAAAGGCAGGATTCAATTCTCGAACTATTACGGTGACAGTTGACAAAAATGGGCCTGAATCGATTTCTGTGATGCTAACCCGAAATGTGCGTTTCTTCGCTAAGGATATTAATGATTTGGGTAATAATGAGATCGGGGCGCGGATCGTGCGAATCATTCAAAATAATAAGGCCTATCCTCGAAATGATAGGACTCCCTGCGAGCTGAGTCTACCGCCTGTTGATCTGCAAGTTGTGTTGAGCAAGGAAGGTTATAAAGATGCTACTGTCACAGTGACGACTCGGGACAAGGACGTGGTCGTAAAGATGGAGCCAGCAATAGCATTGGTAGAAGTAATAGTGACTGATGGGCTCACCGGTTTACCGCTCAAAGATGCACAAATTAGCTATCGGCCTTTGAGTGGCACTCAGACCAGCGAGACCTATTTTGGGGCTACCGATGAAAATGGTCGCTGCACCAATAAAGTTGGTCCAGGCGAATATAGTTTTAGAGTGAAAAAATTTGGCTATTTTGAGAAATATGCCATTTTGAACACCAAATCAGGAAATAGCAAACTGGAATTTAAGTTAATCATCCAATAAAAACTTAGAATGGAGAGATAACCTATGCCGAAAATCGTTGTCAAGCGGAAGGCTGAAGTTTACAAGGAATTTTCCATTCGGCCATTCCAGAGCAGAATCACTATTGGTTCAGAGGGGGACAACGATCTGATTATTGCAGATAAAAAGGTTTCAATGCATCATTTGGTCATTGAAAAAGAAGGAACTCGATATTTCGTTAGGGATACTCAAAGCGCTTTTGGAAGCTATTTAAATGGAGAACTGATTACCGATCGAATGCCACTATCCAGTGGTGATGAAATTAAAATCGGTGATCATACATTGATATTTGAGAATGTGTTATTTGAAAAGAGTGCGAGCGATTTTGAAGAAATACCGCATTTGGATTTAGCTGCACCAACACCTGGCCCCAGTTCTCCAAAGGCTCCGGCACTGGATACCGGAGGGGAGATCGCGGAAACAGGTGATGGGGTAGCAACCATGGTGGTAGAGTCTGAGGAAGTCAGCAAAGGCACGACTGCGTTTGCACCTCCGGCTTCAGAAAAACTGATTCCCCATTACCTGCTGGCCATTTATGGACCTTACTTGGGCAAGATTTACCGTCTCAACTATGGTGTGACGAAAATCGGTCGGGATAGTACCTTAAACGACATTGTCATTCGGGAGAATGAGAAAAACGAAGTGGATCCAAGTATCTCCCGGCGACATGCGACCATATTTATGGAGAACGGCAAATATTATATCATGGATAAGCGGAGCAAAACCAGAACTCGAGTCAATCGCAAACAATTGGGCGAAGAGGATGTGGTCCAGCTTTATCCGAATGATGAAATTGAAATTGTTAGTGACCAGAAGAGCACTATTTTTCGTTTCGTGCCGGAGGTCATGATGGATTTTTCGCCCCCCAAAAGATGCGGTTCATGGTGGGTACGGAATTCTAATTGGGTGGTGCAAATTGGTACGGCAATCGGAGTAGTACTGCTGTTATTGTTGATCATCAATTCGATCTCCCGACTAAGGGTCATCAACCAGAAGCCTGAGACGCTTCAGTTGACAGAAATCCCGTTTATCGCATTACCAGAATTGACGACACCTCTGCTGCCGGTCAACCAGGTACTTGCTAACATGGCGGGTTTAGCTCCAGCTATTGGGGATTTCAACGGCGATGGCTATGTGGATGTAGCATATGCAGATCAGAAAGGCTATTTGATCGTTATCAATGGACGATCGATGAAGCCCCTATGGAACCGTCCAGTGGCTCAACAACTGCAATCGGGAGTTAGTTTAGTCATCACAGACTTAAACAACAATCGCTTGCCAGATTTATTGATCCCTGCAAACAACTCAACTCTCTACGCCATCGAAGGTAGTAGCGGGAATGAGATCTGGACCAGTCCCCTGTTGGGTGGTCTGTTTTCAGGCAGCCCAGTGGTGGCGGATTTAAACGGCGATGGATTCCAAGATGTCTTTATTGCGAGCCAAACAGGCCAGGTCCATATCGGTTATGGCTCAGTGGGCAATCCGCAATGGACATCGCTCCAGGTCGAAGCGGAGATTCGCTGCACTCCTTCTGCTGGCGATGTCGATCGCGATGGTCTGCCCGAGGTGATATTGGGGACTGAAAATGGCAAATTGCTCATTTTCGACGGCACAAGTGGAAACTTCAGTCATATCTTCGATGTCAACGAAGAATTTCAAAAGGCGAAAGGTTCGTTCTTTGAGGATCATCCGATCCGACAACGCGTCGCAATCGGAGATTTAGATCATGACGCTTACGACGACTGTGTGCTATTGACTGAGGAAAATCATGTGTTGGCTTTAAGCGGTAATGGTCTGAAACGTCTATGGCATGACCAACTCGATGCGGGTTCCTTGCGCGGTGCTATTGCACCTCCAATGATCGCTGATTTAAACGATGACGGTCGTTTAGATGTTGTAATTCTGACTAGCAATAACGCGCTCATCGCATACGACGGTCTTGGCAAGGGGGCGGGTCAAAAGAAAATCCTTTGGGGTTACCTTCCTGAAAACCAAGAGCAATTCGCAAGTTACCCTGTATTGATCGACATTAATAAAGACCGAATAATAGATGTCTTGGTCGCTGGTTTTTGGCGAGGCCTCTATATTTTCAATGGCAAAGATGGTAAGCTTCTCAGAGAAAACACCCCGATCGAAAATGTTGAACAGGCAATTATTGGCACTCCGACGGTGGCTGATTTTAAAAGAGACAAAAAGCTTGAGATTCTTTTAAGAAAGAACAATGATAATTTCAGCCTCCTTCAAACCAATGCGCAAATTATGCCAGGAGAAATTTTATGGGGCCAGCTCAATTTCGATGCACACCATTCTGGGTGCAATCGACTGGCAAAGCTGTCACCATCGCGCTACTATGTAATAATTCTGTTCTCGTTCCTATTAAGCGGCGTTGCTATTGGTTACAATATTTATTCGCCTCTAAAACGTAAAAAACTTTTTCTGAAAACGCCATGACATGACGGTATATCACTTGAAGGGACGACGTTCGGATCGTCAAAAGCCATCGGTTTCGGCTGGAATGGAGCGATAGCATCTGATGCAGGAATGATTGGTCGATACAACAGCTATCTTAAACGGTGGAGCGATGAAATTACGAATGCTGGCTGGGAGTGATACTGGCATTGCCAGAGCGGTCAATGAAGACTTTTGTGGGATTTTTGAAGAGCAAGGATTGGCCATTGTCTGTGACGGCATGGGAGGCCACAACGCTGGAGCCAATGCAAGCCGGCTTGCAGTAATGACGATCCGCTATATGTATTTATTTTTGGATCCGTCGTTGCACCAACAGATCACCAAAGATCTAGAGATGCATCATCTGGAGATGGCATCTCGTTTGATCGGTTCAATTCGGTTGACCAATCGCAATATATATCATAAATCCCTCCAAAACCCAGAATGGAGCGGAATGGGGACCACAGTCTCCGCCCTACTATTGCAGCACAATCTGGCCATCATCGCGCATGTGGGCGATAGTCGGATTTATCGGATCCGGGGATCAACGATCACTCGTCTCACTCAGGATCATACCTGGGTTAATGAATTGATTCAAGATCAGGAGATCGACAGCGAAGCGGCGCAGAAATTTGAAAAGAAAAATGTGATTACTCGGGCGCTGGGACTGAGCGGTACGATTAAGATAGATGCAGGCATCGAACCGGTTCAAGCTGGCGACCTATTTTTGATTTGCACGGATGGCCTAACCAGAGCGCTTTCTGACGATGAGATTAAACGGATCGTCCTCTTCAATCAGGGCAATCTGGAGCACAGCCTAACCCACCTGATCGATACCGCGACAATGAAAGACGGTTCCGATAACATCACCGTGGCTTTAGTGGCCGTTGACGAAATAGAGACATCTTCCAATCACCAGTCATCGAGCTATGTGACGCTGAAGGAAGAGAACAAACAATTGACGATGATCGAAGATCGGATCTTGGACCGCGAGCTCTATCGGCGCACAGATAGCGAGGAGACAATTGTTCCGATTAAAAAAATTTGGCGTCAGCACCGAAACAAATTCGCAGTGTCTGCTGGCCTATTCGGAATTGGAATTATTCTGGTCTGGTTTTTCTGGTTTAATTATTGGGCACGCCCAAGCGCCGCCCCAATCCATGATTTAACTGCTGTCATTGAAACAACAAGTGCCCCAGTTGATACGATCAGGATAGCATCCACAGCGCTGCCCAAGCTCAATCCAACGATCAATCGTCATGGAATCGAGATTGAGAGCAAGACTATCCCCGATTCAGTCATAAAAAAAATGAACAATCCATCCAAGGGCAGTCAAACCGAGCTGCCGCTGGTGACAAAAATTCAAAGCTGGTCGCTCCAGAGAAATCTTGGCGATCAGGGAAAAATTTTTATTACTGGCTTGGAAAAGATCAACCTGCAAGGTGATGCAGATGTCTTCATAAATAATAATTTTTGGGGCAAGTCAAGCTATTTATCGCTAAGGGGCGTATCATTGAAACCAGGAACCTATACTATCACGATTCGCGATTCAACGGATCGGGTATTATTTCATCAGGAGAACATAACCGTATCGGCTGGCGACATCAAGGCGATCGAAATCAAAAGCAAACGAAATGATTCGGTATCGAATTAGACTTTTCATAATCCTTCTCTTCGGACTGATCTTGTGCCGTTCGGCGCTCGGCTCTGGGCGTCAAATGGCCGGTTTCCAATTTGGGATTTGGAATAGCAAAAATAGTCCGTATCTGGTGGTGGATGATATTATCGTCCCAAAAGGCCTGGTATTGAAAATTGAACCCGGAGTAGTGGTACAATTTGCTGGTCAGTATCAAATCATCGTGGAGGGATCGCTCATCGCGAAAGGGAGTGAGGCGCGTCCCATCATTTTTACCTCCCTTCATGATCCCCAACTGGCCAATCCATCATTAGGATCATTTAGGTCGGCGCGGCCATCTGATTGGCGAGGGATTGAATTTCGCGATAGCTGTGATGATTATCTCACAGCACTTGATCATTGCATCATCCGATTCAGTGAATGGGGCATTCGGTGTGTAGAAAGTTACCCGTTATTGACAAATCTGATATTGCAACACAACGAACATTTGACGTTGACCATTAATGGCCAAGACGTTCCTTATCTGCCTGGCCGTGGCATTAGCCCGATTTCGTCACAAACAAAACCCCGGATCGCGCCTCTACCAGAACCGCAATCAATTATTCCTGATGGTGCGATCGAAAAGACCAATCAAATGAAAAAGGTTCAGCAAAAAAAGTGACATCTTGGTTCGTCGCAAAGTCACAATTAGCTCAGAAATAATACTCTGATTTCTGTTTGACCGAAAATTTGACGCCTTGCTCGCATCATGCGACAAAATTTGGATAAATTTTTGAACTTTCTGTCCAGGATGCTCGCAGCAGAAATTCATGGTAGATTGTTTAGATCACTAAAGCAAGAAAATCACCAGAGATATAGAACTGATTGACCAACTTTGATAAGGGGCGTGCCATGAGAAAAAATTATCTTTTGTTGATCGGATTATTGCTCATTTTGAGCGTCACCCGAGAATTGCTTGCCGGAAATCCACAAGATATTGGAGCTGCATATTGGTTTAGAAAAGCAGTCAGCGAAAAAGATACAGATAAAAAGATTGAGTTTTATCTCAAAGCGATCCAGGAGAATCCAGCGTTTGCTGAAGCGCATTATAACTTAGCGCTCCTCTACATTGGTAAAAAAGAGATCGGTAAAGCGGTGGATCATCTAAATCAAGCGTTGACGTCGGATCCAAATCCTTCGTTAAAGAGCAATGTGCTCAGCCGATTGGGAGCCAGTTATCGCAAATTGGGGCAATTGGTTGAAGCTGAAAAGGCGTTTAACGAAGCGATGAAATTGAGCAAGGACACCCAGTTCAAGAACCTCATGCTATATGAATTGGGGCAGACCAAAATTTCCCAAGGTCGATACGCTGAAGCGATCGAGTATTTTCGGAAAGGGCTTCTCAATTCGCCAGAGAATCGGAGCTCTTTTGAGCTTGGGATTCAGATGGCGCGGGAGCAGCAGAAGGTCGCTGAGTTGTATGAGCAAGGATTAGCCCTGATCAAAAACAATAAGCTCACCGATGCCAAAGAAGTTTTTCGCCAGCTATTGCAGATGGATTCCAGCCACGCAGGTGCAAAAGAGCAGTTGGAAAAGATCGCTGATTTAATGGCCCAAAAAGTGGATCCGCGCGATCAACAAATTCAACCATTGTACATTCAGGCATTGGCGGATATGAATCAAGGCAAATGGTCGGAGGCGATCAAAAATCTGGAAAAAATTAAGAGTCTGAGACCTAATAATGCTGAGATAGCCAAGCTATTGGCGGAGGCTCAGGAGAAACAAAATGAGCAGATCCTCAATGAGCAGAAGATCGAAAATTTTTATACCATGGGAGTTGAAAATTTCACGAAAGGCAATTACACCCTGGCATTGGCCAATTTCGAGAAAGTGGCTGAGCTCAATCCCAACTATAAAGATATCGACTCGCGGATTCAGGCAACGCGAAAAGAGGTTAATCGGATCAATGAGCTAATGAGCCGAATGCCCACGCGGGATGAAGTGGTGGTTTCTGAACCTGTTGAATCCTACGCAATGGAATCGAATTTTAGCCCAGGAAACAACGCTGGTGCGATGCGCTCGTCAAGCGAATCCGGCATGAAAAGCGATGCCGACATCGATCAGGAACTGGCGCAGACTTATTATCAGCAGGCCCTCGACCTCATGCGCCAGCAAGATTGGCAACGTGCCATGATCTTATTAGAAAAGATTAAGCTCATCAAACCGGGCTATCGAAATACGGAGTTTTTGTTGAGCCAGGCACGCCAGAATATTGAATCAACCATGGGCTTATCCCAAGATGCCACTTCTGGCAGAACAGCCGGGAATAAGCTCATTTTAGCGCTGATCATCGGCTTTGTAAGCCTTCCGTTGGCAATCCTATATCTCTTGCCAACAACTCGCGCCCGCTATTACATTTTGCTGAAAAGATATGATAAAGCCCGGGCGATTTATGAGCGACTGTTATCGAAAAAACCGAACAATATCAAACTCTATATCACCCTTGCCAATATTTACATCAATGAGAACCGGATCGATGAGGTCGCGATCCGCGTATTTGAACGCGCGATTCAATATAACGATCATTTGAAATTGCAATTGGAACCGATCGTTTCGCGATATTATTTACAAAAGTCCAAAGTTTCCGATTCCCCCAAGAAGTTGATCGATGGGATATTGGCTGAGGAACTCAATCGGATGGGTAAATAGGTGGTGAAACAGGTGACTGAAAAAGATCAAACCAACTCCAAGATCATTGAACTGCTAATTGAATTAGGAAAGACATATTTAGAGCGGGGGGATTATGGACAAGCGATCGAAAAATTTAAAACAGCCATTGATCTGGGTGCGAACGACGCGAAAGTTTTTCTGAATTTGAGCAAAGCTTATATTCTGAAAGAGCAGTTCGATCAAGAAGCGCAACGCGTGTTTGAAAAATCCCTGGAATTTGAGCCAGAAAATGCGGTGCTCAATGTGATCCTGAGCCAAATTTATCTCAAGATAGATCGCAGAGATGATCTGGCAATGCGGGTTTTTTTAACTGCGTTAAAATACAATCCCAACAACGCTGATCAAATTCGCCTGACCCTCATCAAAAATAGCTTTGAAAAGGGAAATATTGAGCTGGCACGAGAGCTGATGGGGCAATTTCAGTCCGATCCAGATCAGGCTGGCCAGCTCTTGCCCTTTTATATCGCCCTTGAATGGAAACATCAGGGTTTTGACAGAGTCACCCATTATTTGAAGCAGCTCATCAAGGTACAAACCAATGATGCGTTTTACCGGTGGCTATTGATCAACTTCTTACAAGCCCAGCGCCAAACATCCGAGCATTTCCAATTGTCGATTGAAGATCTCAAACTTTGCCTGGAGTTTCTCGAGAGACTGCCGTCGTTAGATCGGCTCGTGGATATTTATCTCTACCCGGCGATTAAGCAGATGCTGGCTGAACAGTCAACAAAACTGGCTGTTCCTCAGCCACGTCCGATTGATGAATTTGAGATTTTTCTTTCTGAAAATGCCCTTAACACCATTTGGGAAAAAGGATTGAACCGGGAAGAGTCGCCGCAATTGCCAAACCTCTCCACCATCGGAGAAATCTGGAACAAGATGACCCCCTGGGATGGTGCATCTGTTTTGGCCTCTTTGCCTGGAAATCAATTGGAACTAATGCACCACGAAGCGTCTGTTTTACAAGTGCTAAAATTGACAGATATCCCTCCGCAACAGGTGAATCAGCGGTTATCTGAGACCCTGAATTCTATAAGCCAAACTTCCAATAGTTTTTTAGGTGGATTCGCCGCTCAGGATGGTTATATTTTATTCTGGAAAGAACCTCTTTCTCCAGTAAAATTGGCGGTCAATTTTGTTCAAGAAATCGATTCCCTATCTGCTACTGAAACGCTGCAAGGACAGATCCAGTGCCTCATCCATTCTCGCACAGCACAGCAAAGCAAAGATCGATCTTCATTGGTGCGCGAAATTCAATTGGCATTAGCTCCATTACAATTGGAGAGGGAGCTATTTGCAATGACGAATCACACCAATATGAAACCAGATCATCCGCGCATTCAGATTTTGATCACAAGTCCGCTCAAAGAAAAACTGGATCAACAGGCAAATTATCAGCTTGAGCCAATAACATTACCGATCACTGAATCTTTTGATGGAACACCGCTCCAAGTCTTTGAATTGCGTTGGAACGATTCATTTGCGAAAATTCGGCAAGGGAAAATCCAACAAATCGGCCGATTCAAGCTATTGAATGAACTGAACCATAATCCAGTATTTCTCTGTTTTAAAGCAGCAGACGTACTGCTCGATCGGTTGGTGGTGCTAAAATTGCTTAATTCAGAGTACAATCGCAATTCCCAACAGGAGGAGACGCTTGCGCTGTTCCTCAGCCAAGCCAAAGCTCTGGGGAAAATCGCCCACCCCAAGATCGCGATGATCTATGACATTGGCTTGGATCAAAATTTTTGTTTTCTGGCTCGCGAATATGTAGAAGGCATCCCGTTGGGTGTCCAACGATCCATGAATAAAAAAATTAATATTCGAAGAACCTTAGAAATTTGTCTTCAGATCTGTCAAGCGCTTCAGTTCGTCCATCAAAAGGGGGTCGCTCATGGCAGGCTTCAACCGAATAATATATTTTTGATCGGAGGGGATGAAATAAAAATAACAGACTTCCAATTGCCATCATTAGCGCGGCCGCTGGTCGATTATGCCATGAGCTCTTTACAATCGGCAAGCTATGGCGCCCCAGAACAGATCGATTCAATCGGATTTGATGCCCTTTGCGATGTCTTTTCGTTCGGCGTCATCATGTATGAATTGTTCACCAATCAACATCCGTTCTATGATCCAGATCAAAGCAAAACTTTAGAACGGATTCGAAATATAGATCCGCAACCACCTTCCGAAATCAACGCCGATCTTTCGCCAGAGCTCGATGCGATCATCTTCAAAGCTATCGAAAAAGCACCTCAGCATCGTTATCAAACGATGGCTGCCATTGAACAAGAATTATCTAAATTGCTCAGCAGCTTTCGTTCTAATTAGTCACTGAACGAGAGATATTGACTTTGGAGCAAAAATGTCATTCCGAACAAAGTGAGGAATCTGCTATTTGCACAAATATTGGATTAACAGATTTCTCCCTGCGGTCGAAATGACAGAAAGATGGGTTATTGTTCAGTCACTAAGCAGTCAGATGAACCGAGTGGAAAGACAGTTGCCACATTCTGGCTGACATTTTAAAAAGGATTTGCCTTGTCCGATTCCTTCCACTCCGAGCGGTGGAATCTGTTTTTTCCCATTTGCTAAGTTTTGGCCAAATCGCCACGCAATTTTGATCGATTAAAATTCTCGATGAGCTTTATCTTTTAGATCATCACATTTCCATCACTCTTTAGCTGTCTAATTTAGCATCTGAAGCCTTTCGAAATTAATTTGGCGGCAAAATTAGCCCTCCTTCGCCATCAGTCTGAAACTTTTGTGTTAAACAAAAGAAATTACCTCCAAGAATTCAAACCAAATTGGGGGTGCCTTTATATGCTGACTCATTCGATCATTCAATGTTATTGTGATGGATTCATCAGGTGGAAGATCGATGCACCTCATTTTTAGCCTCCATATGCTTAAAATTCGGGGATTATTTTGTTGACTTTTGTATGAAATAAGACTATATTTTTGTGCGAAAAAAGCCTTCGCGATCTATGCAGGCTAAATTCCGCTGATCGGCCAGAATTTGCAATGGACAAGGCTATTGAAAGCGAGTTGCATTTTGATCCCTCGGTACAGAGATTTATTTAGATTTCATTTGGATCAACTTTATCAATCGCCACAAAGTTTGTGGAACCAGTATGTCTTTGCTAAAACCTCTTCTTCGGTTGAAAAAGTATCTAAGGCAGTATCGGAGTGAGCTTGCCATCTCTGGAATTCTCATCATTATCTCAAACGGTCTGTATGCGATAATACCCAAAATCCTGCAACGTACCATCGATGCCATCGGAGGCCAGCTCTCACTGACTCGTTTGGCTGGTCATGTGGGGATTTTATTAGCGGCGACCACCCTGTATGCCGTAATTCGATTTTTCATTCGAAAAGCCATGATCGGCGTATCCCGTAAGATTGAATATCAGCTTCGCAATGACTATTTCGGACATTTGCAACGACTATCCCAGCAATTTTTCATCAAATACAAAACCGGTGATCTCATGGCCCGCGCCACCAACGACATCGGTGCTGTCACAATGACCATTGGAATGGGCGCAATGTTTGCGATTACAAATACATTGGTCTTCATTTTCGTGGTCGCCATGATGCTCAGCACCAATGCAAAGTTGGCTGTTTTAGCACTAATCCCCTTCCCGCTCATTTTGTTCGTCATGTATGTGAGCTTCGGATTCTTTTATAAAATTTACGAACAAGTTCAAGGGATCTATTCGGGCATCACCTCCCATGTTCAGGAGACCATTGCGGGCATTCGAGTGGTTCAGGCTTATGTCCAAGAGCCAAACGAAATCCGCCAATTCGCACAGGTTAATCAACGCTACCTGAAGGAAAACTTGGCATTGGCGCGAGCGCGAGGGATCATGTGGTCGTTGATGATGCTGCTGTTCGGTTTGTCGTTGGTGATTTTGCTCTGGTTCGGTGGAAACGCTGTGATGGCGAATCGAATCAGCCTTGGTGATCTGGTGGCGTTTACAGCATGGGTTGGCATGTTGAGTTGGCCGATGATCTCTCTGGGCTGGGTATTGAATCTGATCCAACGCGCCTCCGCCTCGATGAATCGGATTAATGAAATCATGGACACGGAACCGCTCATTGCCGATGGGGTGAACACGGATTATCAGATCAAAACATTGCGCGGGGAGATCGAGTTTCGAAACGTTAGCTTTGCATATAATGGCAAGCCGGTGCTAAAAAATATTTCGTTAACAATCCCGGCTGGTAGCACATTAGCCATCATCGGCCCGACTGGAAGCGGCAAATCCACCCTTGTCCATTTGATTCCTCGGCTTATTGATGTCAGTTCAGGGGAACTATTGATAGATGCCACGGAAATCCATAAGATTCCGTTAAAGGTTTTGAGGAGCCATATTGGCATGGTTCCCCAGGAAGCTTTTCTTTTTTCCGAAACGCTTGCGGATAACATCAGCTTCGGCTTAGAGCACGCCCATCCAGATGAAATCGAGCGCGTAGCCGCCATTTCAACCATTCGTGATGATCTGGAGAGTTTTCCAGACAAATACCAAACCCTGATTGGTGAGCGGGGGATCAATCTCTCGGGCGGTCAAAAACAACGCACCGCCATTTCCCGCGCCCTGCTGCGAAAACCCAAGATCCTCATCCTGGATGATGCCCTTTCATCAGTAGACACTTATACGGAAAAAAAGATCTTAGCTGCCTTGCAAGAAAATTACTTTCAACAAACAACCATTATGATCTCGCATCGCATCTCAACCATTAAGCACGCAGATCTGATCATCGTATTAAATGATGGTGAAATCATCGAACAAGGCAATCACGAACAATTATTAGCAAAAAAGGGCTTCTATGCCTCGCTTTATCAGCGACAATTGTTAGAGCAAGCGTTGGAGGAGATTTAGCTGTCTTGATCAACGGGCTTGTGGCAAAAGTAGCAAACCCAACGCGCCAGTGAAAAATTACGCTCCAACCAATTTTGTGAAAAGCCCTATTTGGAAGCGTCAAGCTGCATGTATTTATCGCTCATAGAGTCACATGAGATTATAATCTTGAGATGGAGCGAATTAAAATCACGATAGATGGCGGTCAATGATGAATCAGTATCATGAAGAAGAAGTCTTAGGGAGGGCCTATGACAGCCGGCTTTTGAAACGGCTGCTAAGATATTTAAAGCCATTTTGGTTTCAGGTTATACTGGCAGTGGCAATTTTGCTGTCGGTCACCGCTTTAGAACTGGCTGGCCCTTACCTGATTAAGATCGCGATCGATCGACATATTGTGACTCGGATCTCGCAAGGCTTTATCACAATTGTCTTGCTCTATTTGGCTGTACTCGCGCTGCATTTCGTCTTTCTTTTTCTTCAAACATACGTGATGCAATGGATTGGACAACAAGTCATTTATAATATCCGATTAGAGCTATTTCGACACCTGTTGCAATTATCCCTATCTTTTTTCGATCGGAATCCGGTGGGACGATTGGTCACCCGATTGACGAGCGATGTGGAGGCGCTCAACGAATGGTTTTCTGCTGGTATCGTTTCGGTGTTTGGCGACCTTTTCTTGTTGATCGGCATTATTATCGTCATGATCAGCGTCCATTGGAAATTGGCTCTGATCACGTTTGCCGTATTGCCTTTATTAGCCTATGTGCTCTTTTTCATTCGAAGCCGCATCCGCGATGCATATCGCGACATTCGGGTCCGGATTGCACGGATCAATGCTTATTTGCAAGAAAATATTACTGGCATGATGGTGGTCCAGATTTTCAACCGTGAACGTCGCAACTTCAATCAATTCGACCAACTCAATCGGAACCATCTTGAAGCTCAATTGCGCTCCGTCTTCTACTTTTCATTACTGTGGCCCTCGATCGATGTTATCGAATCATTGGCATTGGCGCTCATTCTGTGGTTCGGCGCCCTTTGGAAATACCAGGGAGCGGTGACATTTGGGACGCTGGTACTATTCATCGAATACTCCCGACGGTTCTTTCGGCCTATTTCTGATCTGACAGATAAATACAACATCTTGCAATCGGCCATGGCCTCTTCTGAGCGCATTTTCCTCCTGCTGGATCAGCAGCCCGAAATTGTCAATCCGCGAAATCCAATTCGGATTCGCCAATTCCGTGGCGCGATCGAATTCCGTAATGTCTGGTTCGCCTACAAATCCAACCGCGACCAATCACCGGAATGGGTGCTGAAGGACATCTCGTTCCGAGTGAATCCCGGAGAAAAAATCGCCATTGTTGGGGCAACTGGAGCAGGAAAAAGTTCGATCATCAATCTGCTGTGCCGTTTCTATGATGTGCATCAGGGTGAGATTTTGCTTGATGGCATCAATATCAAAGATTTGGACCTGCCAGATCTCCGAAGCCGCATTGGGCTGGTCTTGCAGGATGTTTTTTTGTTCGCTGGCACAGTAGCCGACAATATCCGCCTTAAAAACGAAACCATTTCTGCCGCAGCAATTTCTGATGCAGCTCGTGACGCCAATGCTCTACCGTTCATTGAAAAACTCCCGGATCAATTTAACTATCAGGTAATGGAGCGCGGGGCCTCGCTTTCGACCGGCCAGAAACAATTGCTCGCGTTTGCTCGGGCATTGGCCTTTAATCCCCAAATCCTCATCCTGGATGAAGCAACATCCAGTGTCGACACTGAATCAGAACTGCTCATTCAACAGGCACTCAAGAAACTGATGAACAATCGGACCTCGATTTGCATCGCCCATCGGCTCTCAACCATTCAAAATTGCGATCGGATCATCGTCCTGCACAAGGGTACGATTCGCGAAGAAGGCACTCATCAAGAACTGTTACGATTGAAAGGCATCTATTATCGGCTCTATCGATTACAATTTATGGATCGGAACTTCAGTGAAGCTGCTTAATGCAAAGGGATAAAACACAGGACGGATTTTCAAGGCCAAATCTCAAAGCTCAGCGCCACATGCGCAAGGCGAGAAACAAATTCGGAGGGATAAAATGAACAAAGATATTTTGGGACTCATCCTGTCTTTCGCTTTCGTCTTTCTAATGATTTTTCTAGCTACGCTGATTCAGAAGCTATTTAAGCTCAGCAATGAGTTCAGTCGCAAAATCATACACATTGCGGTGGGCAATTGGGTTTTCATTGCCCTGTACTTTTTCGACGATTGGTATATCGCCCTCATCGGGCCGGTGGCGTTTATCTTGATCAATTTTCTCTCTTACAAATTTACGATCTTCAAGGCGATGGAGCTTGAGGAAAAAAATCCGGGAACGATCTATTACCCCATCTCGCTGGCAATATGCACGTTGCTCACTTATTCTCAGCATCCGCTTCTCATCTTGCCCTATGTGGGCATCATGGCGATGACCTGGGGAGATGGCATGGCGGCTGTTATCGGGCAACAATGGCCAATTCGGCAATTGCGTCCGCGAAAGTCGCTGGCCGGATCCATTTCGTTTTTCATTTTCACGTTAGCCTCCTGTTTGATTTATCTGGCTATCGAGGCAAAGCATCTTTCATCCACTGAAGTTCTGCTTTTCTCACTTTTTGCCGCTTTGATCGGAATGATCATCGAGCTGTTTTCGCCCAAGAATCTCGACAATTTGACCGTGCCGATTCTGTTGGGATTGATCGGATACTTGATCGGGAGAT
The DNA here is from genome assembly GCA_034506395.1 of candidate division KSB1 bacterium. Lineage (NCBI taxonomy): Bacteria > Pseudomonadati > Candidatus Zhuqueibacterota bacterium. The sequence continues at coordinate 33,486 of JAPDPQ010000027.1, forward strand.
GAGAATTTTGAGCTTTGTGGTGGCAAAACTGTTCTCAATTGATCGAAATAACCCAATTGATGATTTGCAGCACCGCAGATGTTAAAACAAACGCTGATCTTTTCTATTGTTAATTATCAGATAATCTGTGGGGAAAACTTGCCAAAGATCAACACAACCCTGTTATTTTCCGCCCTCCAGATTATAAGATGAACTCCGATTTTTTTATCCGAGGTCGTTCTCTCATCTGCGGTGAAATCAAGGTGAACTCTCAATCTGTAACGACTGTCGAACCTTGTTCATGAAGAAAATATGAAAATGAAAAAAAGCTTCACATTCGCATTGATTACTTTGTCAATTGCCCTGGAATGCGTGGCTCAAACATGGGACCATCGGGGACAGCTTTCTGGTTGGACCACGATCAATGGCAAGCAAATTGACAGATCAGAGGTGGGACTGCGTTACCTGCCTGAACTTTCAATAGAGCGATCGTTATCTTGCAGTTTCTCATTCAGCTCAGATATGGCGCTTAACGTTTTTGGATCAGGCAGATTTGAAGGCTGGAATAAATTTAACACAAGCTTGAGGATTAAACCCTATCGGCTCTGGCTGCGGTTCGCTTCGCACCAATTTGAAGGTCGGATCGGACTTCAAAAGATCAATTTCGGCTCAGCCACGCTGATTCGTCCATTAATGTGGTTTGATCAAGTGGACCCGCGCGATCCACTCCAGCTCACCGATGGCGTATATGCCCTGCTGCTGCGATATTATTTTTTGAATAATGTCAATTGCTGGTTCTGGGCGCTTTATGGCAATGCTGAGACCAAGGGCTGGGAGCTCATCGCTTCAGATCGCAAAAAAATCGAGCTCGGAGGTCGTTGGCAGTTGCCCATTTATAAGGGAGAAATGGGGCTCAGTTTTCATCATCGCCAGCTCGATTTAAAAAAAGTTCAATTAATAAGAGGAATACCTTTGAGGACTAAATCCATCCCCGAATATCGGCTGGGAGTCGATGGCAAATGGGATGCAGGAATCGGAATATGGCTCGAAGCAGCCTTGATCTATCAAAAAATCGATCTCCCTGACATGAAATACCAGCGATCGATGACAATCGGATTAGATTATACTTTCAATCTGGGAAATGGACTTCATGGAATCCTAGAGAATTTTGCTTACGAAACAGCAGACCAGGCATTTGGCAGTGGCGAGACCTTAAAGCTTTCAGCACTCTCGCTGGGCTATCCCATCAGCCTGCTGGACCGAATTACGGGCATGATTTACTATGATTGGAAAAATGAGACTTGGTATCGCTTCATCAGTTGGCAGCGTAGCTACGATCGCTGGCAGTTCTTCCTGATCGGCTTCTGGAATCCTGAAAGGTTTCAAATTTATCAGCACCGCAGCGGAGAAAATTTGTTCGCTGGGAAAGGAGCGCGGATGATGTTTATTTTTACTCATTGAATATCAGCTGCCCTAATATCTCACTAAATGATTGCTATTATAAAAATCGAATTCCAATTGTCCTTGCGAGGCGCACAGCGACGAAGCAATCTTTCTTAACATAATTTTTGGTAAAAATCGGATTTTAATATGATAATTTTAATTGGGCAAGTTAGAAATTGTGATTTCAAGGAGTCACTGAACTGCGAACATAAAAGATGCCTGCTCAAGCAGGCATAATTATTTTTCAACTCTAAAAACTTCCAGCAGACGGATTAACTGAGAAAAATGGGGCATCAAGAAGCGAATCAGATCTTACCCCGAATGATTAGGCAGGCAAACAGAAATAAAACATCTTTGATTATCCTTCAGTTACTTGATGACCAGATTGATCCCTTTAAATTTTGTATTATGGAATGGGTGATCACTGGCGATGTCAAATTGGCTCTGTTGATATTGAACATCGATATGATATATTTTATTTTTATCGAAATGTCTGTGAAGTTTGACAGTACCGTTGGGCAAATAGATATCCGCATTTCCGTGTTGCCAACCTGGCGTTGGCCGATTCAAAGACTTGAAGTCGAAACTGCTATTATTAGTATCGAACCCGGGTCCTCCGGTTAAGGGATGATGTCGTTCGATCGAATGTCCAGTATATCGCTCAATCCCCAGTCCAGCGTAGCCAGCATCGATACGGACATCAAACGCTTTTTTGAACTCTTCGGAAGGGTCGGCGCTATACTCAACGCCATCAATTACCTGATCAACGCGAAATATTCGATATGGAGTGGGCTTGCCTTTTTCAACATAATATTGTACAGGTTCAGCGTCGTCCACTCGGATTAACGCGACCTCATCGTTGCTCTGATTGATATGGAAATCTTCGCTGATTCGCGCTGGAGCACAATTTTCAAGATTCGGGACATTGGGATTATCGCCGTCAAGAGTGAGTTTGTTATAGAATTCCCAATTTGCTTGAGAAAGATCGATGCTCGTTTGGATACCACCCTCTGTTACATGATTGATGGCATCTCGAGCAACCACAATAAATTGTCGGGGCGCGACAGGAAAATCGCTTCCTGAACCAGGGAACCGATAATATTCGATCGCAACGATCTGATTCCCCTCGTTCTTCTCCCCGCTAATCCGGCAAAGAAACAGCCCATCCAGATATTGAATTTGCGAAGATGCATTATAAAGCTCGATATATTGATCGTGATAGTAGTTGTTACTTTGAGGAGCCCCTGTGTAGTAAATCTCATTGATGACCAGCCCTGCTGCAGGCATCACCCCCATTTTCAGTGTGTCCAGGTCACGATGCGGCCTTTTGGGTGAAAAATCTTTCCGCAACGTTCCCGTAAGCAATAATGTGGTGGTCTGATGAGGTAAATTTCGAACGATGTATTTAAAAGCAGCAATCTGATAATAAGTGCCCAATAGGTGGGACAATTCAAAGTACCCATGGTTATCCGTTTTATCTTGAATAAACAAATTGTACTCGGAGGAAAGAATGTAGATCGTGGCATTGGGTACTGGGATGGCCTTTCCGGGCAATATCACTCCGGACGTATCAATTGCCATCAACTTAATGGCTAATGTTCCATCAACAGCAGTGGGTTTATCTAACGAACAATAAAACGTCCCGATGGACATTGCGCCAATAATAATCGTGGTCAAAATCACTTTCATTTGGGCCTCCGATGAAACAACCGATCGATGACCATACTAAATTCAATCCCATAGAAAATTTCCGGATTGCCAGCATAGTAGCGCTCGGGGTTATCAGGGTCCCTATAATAGGCGCGATTATTGAAGAGGTTGTTGACATAAAAGGAAAGCTCAGCGCCGTGGAACAGCGATTTGCTAATGCGAAAATTGATCAGCCATTTACTAGGATAACGGTGGGCTTGATAAGCGCGGGGGTTCTTGCTAAGTCGATAGCGCTGATAAGCCACATTGCCTCGCTCCGATTCTGGGATCAGGATGGTCTGATTGCTCGGCCCGTGATAATAAGCTATTGCCAGCGAATCTGCATAGCCAAATCGACGCGTTCGATAATAAGGCATCTGTTGCGCCAGCAACGACATCCAGATGCCCAGCGCGCGAGAGATGTAATTGAATTGATATGTGATTAGTGCTTTTTGAACTTGGAACACCGACGATGGATATTTCGGAATAGTAAAATCGGGAAACGGTATTCCCCAGTCAAGAACCGTGACTCCGCTTTTGGCGCGATGAAAGCTGATCATAATGGTGCCATCGAGATTAAGTTTGGGATGACGCTGGCTTTTAATGACCAAATCGACCCCATCGAACCTTGACCAGCCTGCATTGATATTCGTGAGATAATGGTTCATGAGCGTGTCGATCACGGCCTGGCCTGAGATCTCACCCACTCCCAATCGCAAATATTTATGGTAAATGACCGGTACTGTTTCGGCATGAAATTCGCCATCGCGCTTGGAGCAAAATCCAGTGAATGAAAAACCGATGCCACCAAGCTGCTGATCCCAACTGAGTTCTAGCTTTCTCTCCCGAATTCCTTTTAAATTCCGATTCGCACCATCAAAAACATATGTGGTGATCAAACTGTCACGGATGAAGAGCGTGTCGTTTCCGATGACTCTGGTTGCAATATCCAGCACATCGAAATAAGTGGGGTCAGGGAAGCAATAGCTCAGCCCCGGTGCTTTGGTAAATTGACCATAACCCAATCGCACTTGAGTTTTACTGGTGAAATAATAAGCGAAATTGATCCTGGGGTTCAGAAAAATTCCATGTTTTGATTTGAAGAAGTGGATATGAGGCCAGTGATCTGAGGTATAGCGCTCGAGGCGTAGGCCCAGGTCCAGGGTAAACTCTTTTCCCAATCGCCCGGTAAGTTGATCATTCAGATAAAAAGCCTGCTGAAATAGGCCGGGGATCGCATCAAATTTGCGAGGGCGATGGCCGATGTAATCTGGTTTGAGCACATCGAACTTTCGGCCCTGCCCAAAATTTTCGTCAAATTGGAATTGATGGCCAAATTTGATCGCGTGGAACCATTTGCCAGCAAATGTTTCCAGCCGCCATTGAACATCGTGTCCCAAGCTGAGTTCATCCCCAAGGGTGGTGCATTGAAATAGATAAGTGTAAGGGACTTTAACGCCGATTGCAGTGCCAGGGCTCATGAGTGGAGAAGCCACCTGATTGTCCGCGACAATTCGATATTGTTTATAGGAATCGTGCCGCCGATAATTGATAAAAAGGTTTGAGGAAAAGCGTTGGCCTGATGAGATTCGGGAGCTAAATCGATTGCCGTAAGCGAATCGGAAGCCTCGATCGATGCTTTCCATGGCATCGGGGTCAATGGGATTGACACGGACCGCTTCGATGAGCTTGGAGTAGCTAATCAGTTGCTGGTTGAATCGATGATTCTCGGGAGATTGGCGGACCAATTTGATCTGGCCAGAGATCCGCTGGGTATTATCATAATCTTTGCGCAGATCGCGCTGGCTGTAAGCCCAGTTCAAATTATAATTGGCGATGCTTTTTCCCAGGATAAGGTTGCCCTCCCAATTTATCTCTTTGGTATCGGGATTGTTCTTTGCTTTAATGCGCTGACGAGGCGCCAGGCTGGAGCGGGTCGTCACTTTAATCGCCCCTCCGGCAAAATCACCGTGCTCGACCGGGGCAATGCCGCGAATCACCTCGATGGCCTCGATGTGATCAGCAGGGATCTCCCGCAGATCCACACCATTCCCCATCCCCGTATAGACGCCGCTCAGTAATGGTCCTTGCAAATTTGAATTATTGGAATAAGGAACCCCATCGATGATGATTTTGGTTCCAAAGGCGGACATTACATTGGCAGGTCGGGGGTCTCGTAACTGAGCGGTTCGCGGGGACTTGAGATGCGGCTGATTTCTGAGTTCCATCCCTGGGACGAGGTCCAGCGCGTCGGCCAGACTGGTGGCCTGAATATGCTCCAGATCGCTGGAATGGATCAGCGTGGTGGTCTCGAGATGTTCGGGCAGCAGTTCCTTGTTCGCCAGAATTTGAATACCTCCAATTTGGATGACATCGCCAGTCATTCCCTGGCTCGGCACCAATTCCACTTGGAGCGTGTGAATCTCTCCAACGCGAATCTTTTGACGCAGGTAAATTGCGTTGAGGTAACCAGGTTTGATGAATTGGATTTCGTACTCGTCGGGTGGCAAATGAGATAACCAGAAAGCGCCGTTATTTCTTGTGAAGGTAACGAACGCTCCAGGGTTCAACTGGACCAAGACCTGCTTGATCGGCTGGTGCGTGCGCGCATCCAATACAATGCCCTGAATTGCACCAGCGGTTTTCTGACCCCATGCCAAGGCGACCATTATGCAAGACAAATTAGCCGCCATAAGCCATAGCGTTACTAGAGCAATTTTCCATCGGGTTCTTTTTGGTCGTGAGATTACCATCCCAGCTGTGCGATTCGACATGGCAGACCTATGCGTTCTTTTACGGTTCTGCAATGCAAAAATATAGAGACAAAAATTTTGATTGTCAACAAGAATTTTGCTTGACATTTTGAGCCGATTTTTTTATCATAGCCCAAATTTAATTTAGTTCTAATAAAAATGATGCCTGAACCGTCAAGAGGTAAAAATGTCGGCTTACTCTCCCCAGAATATTTCAGCAAAAAAAGCATATCGATTGATCAAAAAATATATTCGAGAAACTCCTTTGGAGCCATGCGGACTATTATCTCAACTTACCCGAGGTCGGGTGTTTTTAAAAATGGAGCATTGGCAAAAAACTGGCTCATTTAAGTTGCGAGGTGCGCTCACTCGGTTATTGACCTTATCGCCAGAGCAAAAGGAGCGAGGGGTAATTGCCGCCTCCGCAGGCAATCATGGACTTGGCCTGGCAATGGCAGGTGCCATCACTGGAGTTAAATCCCGAATTGTTTTACCAGTCAATGCTGCGCGGACCAAAGTCCAAATGCTCGGACAGTTTGGCATCGAAATCATACAGGCTGGCCGGGATTATGACGAGGCCGAGGATGTGGCCATGCAAATCGCGCGGGATTGCCAATTAACTTTCATTTCAGGATTCGATGATCCCATCGTGATCTCAGGCCAGGGGACCATTGCCATCGAAATCTTTCGCGAATTGCCCCAGCCCGATGTGATCTTGGTGCCCGTTGGAGGAGGGGGATTGATCTCGGGGATTGCGATCACTGCCAAACAGTTTCACCCAGCGACCAGCATTATTGGGGTCCAGAGCGAAGCTTCACCTGCGATGTACCGCGCTCTCCAATTGAACATGGTCGTGGAAACCCCCATCGAAGAAACCATCGCTGATGGGCTGGCTGGCCGATTGGTGAGCCCTACGATTTTCGCTACAATTCAGCATTACGTAGATGATATGATCCTGGTCAGCGAGCAGGAGATCGTTTCCGCCATCCTGTGGTTGCTCCAATATCATCATACGCTGGTGGAAGGAGCTGCCGCAGTGGGTGTGGCGGCATTGCTATCAGGCAAAATTAATATCGAAGGGAAAAATTGTGTGGCCATTCTCACCGGGCGCAACATCGACATCGATCGGGTGAAAACCATTTTGAATCGAACGGCTCCAGATGGAGCTGAATAATCTTATTGCTTTTCCCAGTGAATCGTTCGATCTTCTACGACAAAATATGGGCTTCTTCCTGAAATCACCCGATCGCCAAAACCGGTCAGCGCTAAAAATAGTCGGAACAGGCTGCGTTTAAATTGTTGCTCTTGTTTTTGGGTATCGTCCAGATCATTGAGTTTGAACTCCTTCGCTTTGCCACTGAGCCAATGTTTGATCTCTTGATAATTTTCCAGCGAGAGCGGCCTCAAAATCATTTTCACTTCAATGTAATAGCGATGCCTGGAGTTCAATTGGTCGATTGGCAAGAGCTCAAAATTCTCCATCGTTGAGCACTTTTGTCTCACTGTTTCTATAGAACTGGTGAGACGCTTCTCATCAGCACTCATGATCACGTATTTGTGCTCCCACGGATCGTAAAAGACCTTCATCCGGATCGAGCGCTGTCCCACCAAATGGTTGATTAGTTTCCCCCGTTTCTCCCACAACTCGATTTGATATTCAACGGTGCTGGTGAGGCCCCTTTGCAATCCCTCGATGACCTTTTCATCCAGAAGATCATCTGCATGAAAATCAATGCACAATCGTTCCGAATTGACTGTCACCGAATCGATCACCAGACGTTTTCCAGCCGCTTCATCAATCCGGATGAAAAATAGCACAAGCAGGATTGTCAAAAAATATTTTCTCATGCGGTCCTGAGTTTTCTACCAACGACCTGGATGCCAATATTTGGCACTAAAGCTCAGTGCTAATAGAGCAATATCATGTTAAAAAACGAGAAAGCGGGTGTCGAGATCTTTTGTTGAAAAATGATAATATCCAGATTTTGAAAAAATTTCCAAGCATGCTATGGCTCTTGGCAATGAAAAATTTTTTTGATAAATGCATCGCCTCTTTGGACATTCACCGTGGACAACGATAGAAAGGATGATTCAAACGTTAGCGACGAAAACTCAAATTGGAAAAAAATCATTTGAAATAAATAGCAAAAAATGGTGTCAAATACTAGATCCTACCGATCGATTTTTCTCACCATTAACCGCCCATGAAATAGCTCGATTACTGATCAATTCATAAACGTCGATCTCGTTCAGTGGCCAAAACGCTCAATCGCTCGAAAAAGTGGCAACCAGGGCCGTCCACTCTTCCTGGTCAGCTTCGTCGATCATGCGAAAACCGTGTTGGATGAGCGCTCGTTCGACCATCTCTTTCTCATCGGTAAGAATTCCCGAAAAAATTGCCCGTCCAGTCTGCGTTAAAAGACGCGAAATTTGTGGTAAAGATTCAATGATAATAGACCGATTGATATTGGCTAACAACAAATCGAATTGGATTGGCTTTAACGCATCAATTGTGCCGCAGAAGACCAGAATCTTATCAGCGACATCATTGATGCGGCAATTGTTCATGGCCGTTGCAGTTGCGATAGGGTCATTATCAAAAGCGACGATCGTTGCCGAGCATAATTTGGCGCAGGCAATAGCCAAAATACCAGTTCCTGTGCCCATATCCAAAATTCGACGTGGGGAATGAAGATGCGAAATCAAAAGGCGCAACATCAATTGGGTGGTGGCATGATAACCAGTCCCGAACGCCATTTGGGGATCAATTTCAATAATATGTGCTGCTGGCCCGGCTGTCACATCGACCCAGGTCGGTTTGATGATAAACTTCTCTTCAATCGTGATGGGGTGCAGGTTCTTCTTCCACGTGGCGTTCCAATCTCGATCTTCGATTTGTTCGATCCGAAGCGAATCTGGATCCACCGAAAATTGAAGCTCTGATAGTTGTTGCAAATAAGTGCGCAATTGCTCGGCTTTGATTGAATTCCAATCGGGTGATGCAAAATAAGCATAAAGCCGGAGTTCTTGTTGATAACATCCCTGCGCACCTTGCTCAAAGAGAAAATTAGTAATGGCTTCCTCGGTTTCTGGGGTCACTGAAAGGCTAATTGCTATCCAAAATTTATTCATTTGTGCTACCAATTCATCAAAATGCCTTAGTAATGAAGGTATTCTTCATTTCGAGCATAATAGAGACTCCGAAGGGCCTTCAATTTTATGATTGCTCCATGTCTGCCAATTGGTGAATCGAAGAACTGACCTTTTTGGTACTATGCTAGAGGTTTCTCCCATTTGCCTCATCAGCAAAACGAACGACCATATCTTGATCTCTTGATTGCTGGAGAGAAAGCTCATAGCAATTTGTAACCGAATGAGGGCACAAGGACCACCCTTTTAGGGTTGTCATTTCGAATACTTCTCGTTTATGGGTTCACTGTGACGGACTTCCACAATTATGCTGCGATCTAGTTGGGAAACCAAATAGCCCCAGAGCAAGCTTTATAACCAAAGGTGAAATTACCAATTGCCCTTCAGACCGATCTCGAAGTAAAAACCCAAAGCAGGATATTTCTCCCACAACTGGTATTTTTGATTGAGCAAATTATTGATTTCTGCATAAGCAGCGATGTTTTTCATCAATTGGCGAACGCCCCGAGCAGAAATCAATACAAATCCATCCAGTCGCTTCATATTGTTTCGATCGGCATAGCGTGGCCCAACCATTGTCAGCGATATAGAAGTTTGCGTGGCTCGGTCAATTTGATAGTCAAAATTTATCGGCAATCGGAGTCTTTCTAAATAGGGCACGCGGTCACCATGAAGATTGGTCGAATCTCGCTGAATCTGGTCAAATTGCCATTGGAGGGCTGTTTCCAGGTTGGCGCGTGGCGAGAGCCGATATCGGGTTAACAGTCTCAACGTTAACAACCGCACTTTATCGATCTCGCCGAGCTCCAATAATCCCAGTTCAGTGTCACGAACCCAGTAGCCGAAAGAGCGCCAGGTTTGACGAATCAATTCAAAGTTTAGGGAGAAATATGACGATGGCGTGTATTCTCCTGACAATCGCAACTCCAGTTCATTGCGGATGGGGACGAAAATAGTTTTGAGCGAGAGGAAGGGATTTTTCTCGATTAGCTCGACATAATTAGAGGGGGACAGTTCTTTGCTCAATCTCAATTTTAAACCCAATTGTTTAACTGGGGTGGTGATCAGCTCGATGGATGGCCAAAGTTGATACGCGGAGAGCGAATCGTTGACATCGAGGTTTTCGAACAAAATACTGGGTTGAATGGTGATATGGCTTTTAATGACAAATGAGGAGCTCGCCCCTAAGTAGAGATAATTTTTTGCATTGGTCGAATCACTATCGTTGCGGCTTAAAGCCTGATATTCGTATCCCGCTCGCCATTGGATTGGGAGATTCCAATAGCTCGTTTGATAAGCAGCGGCCAACCCCACATGGCGAAGCAGCCCTTTCTGACGAAAATCATTGCCATCATTATCGTAAAAATTTGTCTGCTGATACGTGAGTCCAAAATTGGCCGATTGCTCGGTATCGATGATCCACTGCGAATCAAGTTTCAAATCTCCTCCCCTTTTGCGGCGATGCAATTGCTCAATGGGGGAGCCGTATAGGCCGTAATTTGCCCAATGGAAATCAAGTTGACTGGAAAAGTTGATCTGAGGGATAGGAGGAAAACTGAACTGCCCCTGGAGCGCGCCTTGAGAGAACTGGCTATTTTCGTATTGGCCACTGCTCCGATTGTAGAACCCATGAAGACCAAAATAGTAATCGCTGATTCTCTGCCAATGACCGACAGCAAAATTGAATTTTTCGAACCGGCCGACATCGACCTGGCCCAGCGTGCGGGATTTAGGGGGTTTGGCTTGGTTCAAGAGGCGGCGATTTTTATTCACAAGATCGAGTTCATCTGCCATTGGACGATAGCTGATTTTGGGGGCAATCGCTTTGGCATCATCCCAGGGCTGAGCTAATTTATCGCCACTGATACGCAAAGATCGGTCACTGCCATAAATCAGCACATCAGGCAGTTGTAACTGCGCTGGCTCGACAGATGGCAGCAATTTTTGATCGACTTCTTTGGTAGTATCTACCTGAGTAGATCGTTCTTGGGCAATCGTGTTAGTATGATTCCAACAAGTGAAGCAAGCCATGACAAGAACGAAACCGATTCGAAAGATCGCTCTGTTCATTTATCTCCCAGCGATTTCTTGTAATTTGCGATGCGCTTTTTGTTGATATTCTTTATCCTGATATTGCTCGATGATGGTACGGTACAACAACCGAGCTTCACCGAATCGCCCCTGTTGCTCGTTGGCAATCCCTGCCTGAAAAATCCCACGCAACACCCATTGCTGCTGCGTTGGAAAAAGATACTTGACCTTGAGGTACTCAATGGCTGCTTTCGAATAATCGCGCTGCCTAAAATAGAGCTCGCCTATCCAATATTGAGCTTCAGCAGATAGTTCAGGGATTTGATAGTCGACAACCTGTTGCAGCAAGCTCCTCGCAAGATCATATTTCCCCTGATTCAGGTGAGCTTTGCCCGATTCCAATTTAGCCCAATAACTGAGTTCCGTTGCCGGATATTGTTCGATCAACTGCTCAAAGATCGCCAGCGCACTTTCAAAACGATTCAAAGCGGCGTAGCAACGCCCTATTTCCAGTCTGGCCTTCCCCGCATGCTCGGTCCCAGCATAGACCGACTCCATCTGCTGATAATTCATGATCGCTCGTTCATAGTCCTGCTGATGCTGATATAATTCCCCGATTTTCATAAAAGCGAGAGGCGAGATTGGGTCCCGAGGATACAGACTCACTTGTTTTTGATATGCAGTCAAAGCCCGCGTCGCATCTTCCAACTTCATATAGCTCTGGCCGATCCAATACCAGGCCGCACCAGATGGCTCGGACGTTGGATACTCCTTCAGCAATTTTTGATACTGCTCGATCGCTTGTTCAAATTGGTTCAAATTGAACAATAGCTCTGCACGTCGGTTCTGGAGCTCTGCCGCCAATTTGGTGCCTGGGTATTTTTTGATATAGTCCTCGGCGACTTGCACCGCAGCCTCTGTCTTCCCTTGTTGCAATAATGACCATTGAATTCCGCTGACCGCATCATCGACAAGATCACCATTGGGAAATCGATCGATGACCCGACGATAATGCTCGATGGCTTTATCATAATGTCCCATATTATAATAACAGTCCGCTTGCCCATAGATAGCATCGGCGACAAATGGGCTATTGGGGAATTGATCGATCATTTTTTGAAAATGAGCAATGGCTGATGCATAATCACCAGCTCGGAAGAACGAATTTCCGACCATATATTTCGCCTCAGCCGCCCAGCGACTGGTGGGATAAATTTCCAATACTTTTTGAAATTCTAAAGCGCTGGCACGATAATCATTTTGTCGGAGATAGCATTGGCCAATCTGGAATTGCGCCTCAGCACGATCATCGATCGAAATATTATAACCTTGCACGCTGCGATAGCGTTCGACTGCTTTGTCGTACTGCTTTAAGTTAAAGTAACCGTCGCCACTTCGCAACACTGCATCTGCTCTGATGGTCACATCGGTAGCCAGTTGCTGGGCTTGATCGAACGCTGCGATTGCCTCAGCAAAATTGTGACGCTTGAGCTGACACCATCCCAAACCATAATAGCTCTCTGCCAATTTGCTGGAGGTTGGATATGTTGCAATGATCATCTCATAAGCGCTGCTGGCTTCGATATATCGATTCAAATGGAAAAGCGCTTCCCCTTTCCAGAACCAGCCGAGATCCGCAATCTCATGATCAGGAAATTGGTTCAATAATTTTTCCAAATGAACCAGCGCGGATTCGTACCGCTGCTGTTGAATCAGACACCAAGCGAGCTTTTGTAATGTATTCGGGATGGCATTGGATGTGGCATACTGGCTCAGCACCAATTCATAGGCTTGAATGGCGGCATCCAACTGTTTGGTTGCCCGAAAGCACTCTCCCACCATGAAGGCGGCTTCCCCAGCGACGCGACTTTGAGGAAATAACTTTAAAATTTCTTCAAACAATTGGCGGGCTTCTGCATATCGATCTTCGCTGAAATCGATGACAGCGATTTCATAATAAGCCTCGGCGGCCTTATCATGATTGGGATATTTTTCAAGCAAAGTTTTGAACATTGCTCGGCCAGATCGGGATTGCCCCTGGAGCGTGTAGCATCGGCCTTGGTGATATAACGCGCTTGGAACAAGCGGGCTCTGCGGATGATTGCGCAGTAGTGACTCAAAAGCAGAGATCGCTTGATCATATTTTTGTTGCTGCAAATACGCCCACCCAATCCCATAGTAGCAATCGTCAATGAATTCAGTAGCCGTTTTCTGTGTGATCAGTTGCTGATATTGTTGAATCGCTTGATCAAATTTTCCCAAATTCAGATAGGCCTCACCGATCAAAAACGCTGCCCGGTCGCGATACTGATCATTGGGATACTTTTCGATGGCAGTGGACAACAACCGCACGGCGAGCTCCCATTCGCCGTTGTTCATCGCAGCGAATCCGATCCGATAGATCACAACAGCATGAAGCTTACTATTCGGATAATCCGACAATAATTTTTTATAGGCTGTCAGCGCCTGATTGAACTGTTTTTCCGATTCGTAAATAAAGCCAATGGAGTAAAGCGCATAATCCGCCATACCGCCTTGAGGAAAACGGTCGACAATGGATTGATAGAGCTTCAATGCCTCGGATAGATTCCCCATGCGATATTCGGATTCCGCCAACCAATACAACGCATCGTCCTCTAACTCTGGGTTTTTATAACTGATAAGAAATTGATTAAGAATCTCTCGAGCGCGTCCAAATTGATTGAGATGGAAATAGCTTTCGCCGATGCGAACCATGGCGGGCTGTCGATATTGGATAGCCGGTGTACCCATTATCAGCTTCTGATAGTATTCGATAGATTTTTTATAATCGGATGTCTGAAAAAAGGATTCTGCTAACATGAAAGTGGCAGTAGTGGCATAAGGGCTATTAGGATAACGCGCCAAAAAATCAGTCAATTGGGAAATGGCCATCTTGTACAGTCGGTCCTGATAGGCGCTCCGGGCTGCCGTGAATAGCCGTTCCTCGGAAATCGGACTAACCTGGGACCAACCGCTGCTCATAATCAGACATAAATAAATTGCCTCACCGAGGAGAATGATCTTTTTTTTCATGATGCAATGAACCTGCTGGTGAAAGATACGAACTCGAACTATCGTGTTTTTTATTTCACAATAAGACTCGCAAATATATTTCCAAAATCATGGCCCTGCATGTCATAACACTCATTAAGGGCGTCTGCAAAATTTAACATTTCAACCCATCAGATTTTTGGGAGCTTTCTGGCTTATTAATTCTGCACCAATTTATCCGACTTCCCCATTTGCTCGCGAGTAATTCGATCCGGTTAAGAAGAAGATGAAATTATATTTCTATGAATCTAAAATCCAATTTGCTCAGCGTCAGTCATTAGCTTGAAATTAGAAATAAGGGTCGCTGACCACTACTTTCAAGGCGCGGGGAAGCATCGAAATCGATAGATTTTTTTTCCCTTCGAAGACCTCGCCATCCAAGGTATAGGGAGCTGGGAACTCTCGGATGATTCGGAATTTGGTCGCACGGTAGATGCGAGTGAATGGCGCGCGATCAATATGGCCAGTAAAAAGCGTTGGCAAATAGTATACGGCTGAGACCAAACTGGTTGGTTCAATTATGGCAAGGTCGAGCAGCCCATCATCCGGTCGCGCTTTGGGAGCAATGATGGCATTATTGCCATATTGTTTCGTATTCGCGACCGCCACAACCAGTGCTCGGGTTCGAATCGTCTGTCCCTCAAATTGAATCACGTATTCTGGTTCTCGATAGCGAAAGAACTCACGAACGCCAGCAATATAATAAGGCGCTGGCCCTCGAATCTTTCCTTCTTCAAATCGTTTGCCGATCATCGCATCCAACCCGAGACCAGCAATCACAAAAAAGTAACGATCTTCAGCGAGCCCCACATCAATGCTTCGGATCGATCCCCGAGTGATGACCTTTGCCGCGCGACGGAGACTGACAGGAATCCCCAAGCCTCGAGCCAATCCATTCCCAGATCCGTTCGGCATAATTCCCAGCGCAGTTTCTGAATTGACCAGCCCGGAAGCAGTCTCATTCACCGTCCCATCACCGCCAATTGCAACCACAATGTCGTCCCCTTCCTGTGCGGCTTTTCGGGAAATTTCATAAGCATGCCCTTTTCCTTCAGTCACAAAAAACTCGTAACTGCAGAGATTCCTCGGAAAATAATAATCAATCACTCGCCTCACATACTGCTCTGGATGAATAAATCCAGAATGTGGATTGTAAATAAATTTGATTCTTTTTCCTCGCTCCATTCATTCGTCCGTATTACTTACTGGTTTCTATTACTCATCCTCTTTTGATAACTGGGATGAAAAATAAAGAATTCGTTTTCAAAAATCAAGCAAAATAAAAAAATAAAAATGCCAAAAATTATACTTGACATGTCAATGAAAGTTTAATATATTTTGTGTTTTTTAAATGGCAATGGTTTTCGTTTTCATACCAGCCTTTGGCTTTTCATGAATTGATAACATCATTGTTTAAGGAGGAACAACAATGGTCTTGGAGGAATTAAGAAAACAGGTATTGGAGATCCTTCAACAAAAGGATGTTACGGGCAAAGAGCTGATCAAAACCATCATTAATGAAAACAAGGAAAAAATAAAATCGCTTGGATTGCCCAAATACGATGTCGAAAACCCTGCGGCGATGGGAAATTTCATCGCAAAGGAGATCATCCCCCATTTAGGGGTTCCAGTTTATAAAGAAAAAATCAATATTCGGGGCAAGAAGCGCACATTATACAGTCTAAATCAGAATGAAAAACGTGTCCCGGTTGTTTAAAACAAAATCGATATAATTTATCCGACAAAGCATGAATCGGTGGTCATAATGATCACCGATTTTTTTTGTATGCCAGCTGATAAATTAGCTGGTAGGCTCGATCCGGGTCATATTCATTTTTTAGCAATTCTTCTGTCCGACATTGGATGCGATCCACTAATTGTTCGAATTGATAATTGACATGAAAATGATTGAACAACTCCAGTGCCAATCGGCTCATTAACGTAGCGCGAACAGTTCTGATGCCAAAATGTAATTGGATAAGTGCTGCAGCGCGACCAACAATCTTATCAACGACCAGCAATCGGCTGGGATCGATCTGATGTTGATCGATGAATTCCTCTAACTCAAATAGCGGGTACAACCATTTACCATCGCTATAAAAAACGATTTCTCCATCCAAATATGCTTCTAATGTATGCTGCATGACTTGGCCTTCCGATTTCAAGATATGATTGATGTGATTGATCAAATGAACCATCCGAATCGAATGTGCAACTTGACTGTGATTCGCGCCCCAGTGGGGAAAGCTCTGTCATAAGAGAATAGGCTCAGCAAAAGGGCTCCTCGATATCAATTCAGTTTAGCCAATTAGGATTGCGATTGACTTCGCGCGGCTCTGAGCCGCTGCCAAAACGGTTTAAACAGAAAACTTCTGTCGTCCAATCGGCAGAGACGCTCAAACATCGGACGGGTCACGGTAAATGCGAGCAAATTTGCTGGCAGATATTGTCGCATCGCGATGTCGGTCCCACCGATGATCGCCCGAGGTATCGTGATATCTGGAAACAGTGGAGCCAATTGCGAGCATCCAGACCCGAATGGCGCAATCACGGGCGATGGGTCTTCGGGCGCACTCTCATATTGTGCGCCGATCATCAGTAAGCTGAGCTGATCGGGATTGACAAAAAAGGTAACTGTCTTGAGAAACTGATAGAGCGCTGGCTTGAGCGGGCCGATCAAAAGGTTCGGATGGTCTGGTTGATAGGGCTTCGCCTGTTCGATCCACTTGCCCATGAGCGAATGCGATGCCTTTAATCCCTCTTCATCGACCAAAAATTTGATAAAATCTTGGCGGTTCCTCGTCTCCTGACCGAACAGCCAGCGACCAGCACCCCCACAGCCGAAGTTATCGCTCGTGAGATGGAGGGTGTATCCCTCAAGCCAGCGATGAAAGAACGCGAACACGCAATTGCGCGTTTTCGGCTGAGGCGCGATCAGCGGCGCAAATGGAGCTGCATCGGGCGCGTCGTAAAAGCCGATCAGCGGTAACGATATTCCGCTGCGTCGGATTAATAAATCAGGATTGGATTGCATATTGAGTTCCTTTTTAAACGGAGGTCATCATTCCAATGATGCGTTTATGAGTAATCATGATTCGTGCTGGCAGGTTGATTAGCCATAGCGCCCTTCAATGTAATCGGCCGTGCGAGGATCCATGGGATTGATGAACAGATCCTCGGTGCGTCGGTGTTCGATCAGCTCTCCAAGCAACATGAAAATGCATTCATCACTGACGCGGCGCGCCTGAGCCATGTTATGAGTGACGATCACAATTGTATACTTCCCCGCCAATTGGAACATGAGTTCCTCGATGTTCCGCGTCGCCTCGACATCCAATGCTGAGCAGGGTTCATCCATGAGGATAATCTGGGGCTTTAAAGGCAAGAGCCGAGCAATGCAGAGCTTCTGCTGCTGCTCCAATTGAAGACTGGTGGCTTTAACGTGGAGTTTATCTTTCAATTCATGCCATAAGCCAACAGCTTCCAGCGCTGAGTGCACCGCTTCATCAGCCATGGCTTTGGTGTAATCGTTGCGGCGTTGATGGATGCGATAGCCGAAAATGACATTTTCATATACAGAAAGCGGCAGTGGATTGGGCCGTTGAAAAACCATGCCGACGTTTTTTCGCAATTCGATGAGCGAGACATCCGGGTCGTAGATATTTTTGCCCCAAATTTTGATTTCACCGGTCGTTGTCACATTACCATAGCGCTCATTAACGCGATTGAAGCAACGCAATAGCGTCGTTTTTCCGCATCCTGACGGGCCGATCAGCGCTGTGATCTTGCCTTGAACAATCCGGGTATTGATATTAATTAGCGCCTGAAAATCGCCATACCAGAGATTCAAGTCCTTAGTTTCTATGCAATATTGTAATTGACTCATCCAAAGATTCCGTTCACATAATCATAAGTTCTCTGATCTGCGGGATGTTCGGAGAAAATAACTTCGCTGCGATCCACTTCAATCAACTCACCGGCCAGAAAAAAAGCGGTTCGATCAGCAAGACGACGAGCTTGTTGGACAAGATTTGTCACTAGAATGATTGTCATTTGGGTTCGCAACGATTTCAACACATCCTCGATCCGCATGGTGGTAACTGGATCAATGGCGATGGAGAACTCATCCAAGCATAAAATCTGGGGCTGATGCGATAAGGCTCGGGCAATGGTCAGGCGTTGCTGTTGTCCACCTGAAAGTCTGGTGCCGAGGGTATTGAGCCGATCCTTCACCTCATCCCACAGCGCAGCCTGAACAAGACATCGTTCCACGATTTCATCCAATTGTCGTTTATCGCGAACCCCAGCCATCCTCGGTGCAAACGCGACATTATCATAAATGGACAATGGCAATCCCACTGGGAGTGGGGATACCATGCCAACTTGCCGCCTCAATTCATAGACGTTTCTTTGTTTGTAAATATCGCGACCATCGATCTTCACCGTCCCAGAGATCTGAGCCGATGGAATAAATTCTACGGTTCGATTAATTGTTTTGAGGAATGTGCTTTTGCCAGATTGGGCTGGACCGATAATCCCCAAAATTTCATGGTCAAAAACATCCAATGAGATATTATGAAGCGCCGTCTTTTGGCCGTAGCGAACCGTCAAATTTGAAATCTCTATTTTTTTGGAATTGGTTACCATTTCTTTCTCAATCTGAGATAAATCCTGAAAATAATCGCCATGGCATTGACCATTAAGACGGTCCCCAACAAGACAACCGCAGTTCCGTATGGCAAAGCTTCTGGGACGTTTGGCACTTGGGTAGAGATAGTGAACAAATGCATTGACAATGCCATACATTGATCAAAAAGCCCATAGGCGAAAATATCGCCCTCACGGATCGCCTTGAAAAACACTGCGCCAGTGAACATAATTGGTGCGGTTTCGCCCGCCGCTCGAGACACCTGAAGAATGATCCCAGTCAGAATTCCGCTAATGGAATTGGGCAAGACGACATGTCGAATCGTCTGCCAACGAGTCGCACCCAAATTCCAACAAGCTTCTCGGAACGCGCGGGGTACAGAAGCCAGCGCCTCTTTAGTACTGGCAATAATAACTGGCAGAGTCATGATCGCCAGAGTAAGGGATGCAGCCAAAATCGAGCGACCGATTCCCATGAAAATCACGAAAGCCCCTAATCCGAACAGCGCATGAACAATACTGGGCACTCCTGCCAGGTTCACCACAGCAAGATTTATCATCCGGGTAAACCATGACTCTCTGGCGTATTCATTTAGGTAAACCGCGGCCAAAACCCCCACTGGCGCAGCAATCACCAACGAAATTACAATCAAATACAAAGTCCCTAAAAATGGTGCCCAAATTCCGCCAGCGCGCATCCCCTTGGTTGGATTTTTTAATATGAAATCTAACGATAAGATGGGATACGCTTTGTAGAATAAATATCCAACGATGATCACTAGGGGAAGGATCATGAGGAGCATCATGACAAAAAACAGACTTCTCGCAACCAATTCAGTTGTACGTTTTTTCCGATCAAAATCAGTCTCTTTGAACATAAACTCCAATACAGCTCTCCATTGAAATTTTTTCGTTCTGTCAAACGCTATCCAGTGTTCGATAAAGTCCTAATGACCACTGGTCATTCCGATACCTCATAATTTGCAAAAAATTCAGGTTTGAATTTTAACAGGTTCTTGAATGAAAGATCATGTTTCTTTATTTTGCCCCTAGGGAGAAATCTGTTAATCTAACCATCTCAATGTAACCAGCTTCCGCACTTCGTTCGGAATGATATTTAGAATTCAAATAAAGGGTTTTCGTTCAGCACTAATTAGATTCTTGACCGCTTGAATCATTAATTTTGCTCGTGGCATTCTGTGTATGCTTCCGAATCAAATGAATGAAAATTCAGCTTTCTCTGTGACAACATAGATTTGATATTCTCCCTCATCCAGAACATCGCTGGATCTATCCATTTAGCGATGGTTAGCGGCTTCCTGCTTTGAGGGTTTAACCATGACCCAATAGCCGTTTGTCTTTTTAAAAAAGCCGTCATCATTAACTGATATTTCTTGTGCCACGATCCGATCATAAAACTCGACCGAATGCTTTATTGGAGCTAACGATTTCGAATCCCTTTAATGATCAGATCCGCGGTCAAATTAATAATAAAAGTGATAGAGAACAGCAAAATACCGATGATGAACAATACTTGATAATGCTCCGAATGGACAGGAGCTTCTCCTAACTCAGCGGCAATCGTAGCCGTTAGCGTCCTAACAGAATCCAGAATGCTTGTCGGAATTCTCACAGAGTGTCCAGTAGCCATGAGCACAGCCATCGTTTCACCGACAGCTCGTCCAACGCCCAGCAAAGCCGCAGCCAATAGCCCATTTCGAGCAGCGGGCAAGAGCACACGATAGATCAATTGCCAGCGGGTTGCCCCCAAGGCAATGCCAGCTTCGCGATAATCGTCTGGAACTGCTTTCAGGGCATCTTCGCCAATAGAGACGATAATCGGGACGCTCATCAGAGCCAGGATTACACCACCGTTGAGCACTGTAAGCCCTATGGGTGCATGAAATAGTTTGATAATGATTGGGTTCATCACCGTCAGTCCAATAAAGCCCCACACGACAGACGGGATGGCAGCCAGTAATTCAATAATGATTTTCAACGATTCCCTCAGTCTCGGTGAGCAGAATTCAGATATAAAAATAGCGGTTCCTAAACCAAAGGGAACCGCTATGATCATCGCCAATGCGGTGACACTAACAGTGCCTGCGATGAGTGCCAGCACACCATATCGAACGTTGGTTTGCGACGTGGGGTACCACTCGGGGCTGGTGAAGAATTCGATCGGATCAAATCCATGGAAGAGAAAACCTGCCCCTTCTCGAAACACAAAGAAAAAAATCCCAAACACAAAGAGTATCGCACTCACCCCACACAGCCAGATGATGCGCTCGATTGCGAATTCAAGAATATGCTCAAAGCGACGCCAAATTATCATCGATTGATTTCACCTGCTTGTTTCAGTTTGACCCCCTTCTGAATAAAGAACTAAAGGAACAAAGCCGTTTTCAACCACTACTTTTTGTCCCTGAGGAGAAAGAATCCAATCAATGTATTGTTTGACCGCTCCAGTTGGGGGCCCCAATGTATACATGAACAACGGTCGTGCGATCGGATATTGCTGAGATATGGTATTTTCAATGGTAGGAGCGTAGGCTGGGTCGCCAGCTCGCTTGGCGATTTTCAGCATTTTAACGTTTGGGGTCGCATATCCCATGCCGCTGTAACCAATGGCACCGGGAGTTCTGGAGATCAATTCGACCACGTCCTTGGAGCCATGCAGATCCAGTGTGCCGAGCCGAAAGTCACCTTTCCGTCCCAAAACCGCTTCGCGAAAATAATGATATGTACCTGAGTTCGATTGACGGCTCACCAGAATGATTTTATCCTTCCCGCCTTTCGGCAATGTGACAGACAATTGTGACCAACGAGTGATCCTGCCATGTTCCCCATAGATATCCGCCAATTGTTCAATGGTGAGCTGCTCTAGCGGATTGTCTTTGTGCACATAAACGGCCAGCGCATCGTAAGCGACAATAAATTCCACAGGCTCTTTTCCCGTATTTTGCCTCGCCTTTTCCAATTCCTGCGGCTCGATCTTGCGGCTGCAGTTGGCGATATCAACTGTCCCACTAATCAATGCTGCGATTCCGGTTCCAGAGCCTCCGCCAGAAACTTCCACAGATACGGTTGGCTCAATCTCAGCGTATGCTTCTGCCCACGCTTGCGCTAAATTCACCATGGTGTCAGAACCAGTATTCTGGATCACCGCTTTGTGATCCCCTGTTCCTTGATTCGACGGCCTGGCACAGCTAAAGAAAAATAGCATGGCCACTGTAACACAGCAAGATATCGAGTCAATGGTGGGCAGAGGTAAGAAACAATAAGCAGTAAATGACCTAGTTCTTGGGCAAAACATCGTTTTCTCCGACCATCACATGAACCAGTTCTTCTATTTGGTCTTTCAAGTACTGAAACGACCTCTCAAATTGACAGATGATCCTTCGATCGTCCAAACTTGATTTGTGAGTCGCGGTGACTGGCCAAAAGAGCTTGATCGTTCGGGTGGCCGTAGGAGGTAGAATGTCATGAATATCGGGTGTTAGGGCAATCATGACCTCATAATATTCGATACTAGGGATATCAGCTATGGTTTTTGAAGTTTGATGGGAGATATCGATGCCCTTTTCAGCCATGAACTGGATTAAGCGAGCGTCAATCGGCTTCGCCTGTTTGTAAGCAACGCTGCTAAAGCTGAAATTGGGCAATTTCAGGGATCTAGCAATTCCTTCCGCCATTTGACTATAGCAGCTATTATCCTCATCCACAAATAGGATTCTGAATTGATCAGCTCCCAAATGTTTGACTACCTCCCCAGTCGTCATGTAGACTATTTCCTCGCAAATATTTTTTGCTTGATCGGTAGTGCGCTCCAATCTCCGGGCGATGGTAAGCAGCGAGTTTAATGCCTCCAACGGAATTTCGCCTTGCTGCTCCAACTCTAATAACAGCGAATTGATTGCGGAGCGAATTGCATCGGCCTGACTTTCAAATGCCATCATTTTCCGCGCCAGTTGCGCGTCGCGTTGCTCGTAGGCCTGAATCGACTGCTGTAACATGGGAACACAAAGATTCACCAACTCAAAAAATTTATCAATGTATTTTTCGTTTTTTGGTAATGGCTCAATCGAGCTAAGAAATACTGCTTGCCGAGCGATGCTCTCCGCATAGTCACCGATCCGTTCCAAATCATTGACGATTTTAATGGTCGAAAAAACGAACCGCAAATGCCCAGCGACCGGCTGATGCCGGACGATAAACTCCAGGCAGAGTCGATCCAGCTCGGTCTCTAACTCATCGATCAACCGATCTCGGAAAATCACAGCATAGGCCAGTTTGCGATCGTATTTCATCAGCGCACTCATGGCATCTTGGATGGCCTTTTCGTCCCGTCTCGCCATCTCGATCACTTTTTCAGAAATACGGGAAATATCCCGTTGCAATGATTCCTCAAAACGCTTGTAATCGGGCAATTTCTTTTCCTCGTTTCTACAATGAGATAGATGTTCCACAGGAATTCGTTTGTGGAATGCTATTCTGCACCATCGCTCTGGTAATGGTGCCAATTGTATAGCGATATTGCAATATAAGATTAATTCATAAAAATGTCAATAATTAATTTTCAAAACAAAATGGGCTTGATCATGACTCAGGATCAGTTTTTTTCTCAACTTGGAAGGTTTGATTCTAAATCAAATGGGACTTTGAGCCTTTGGTATCGGTAAATCTCAAATTAATTATCAAGAGTGAAAGAATTTGAGCAAAATTGTCATGAAAAAAAACTTGATTTTAACCAATTATTTTTTTATATTGCGCAATTCAAAAACTATAACCCAAAAAACAACGAGAGGAGGTTAGGAGTGAATGCCTAGCGTCAAGGTAAGAGACAATGAAAATTTCGAAAAAGCATTTCGACGATTTACCAAGGCATGCGAGAAGGCTGGATTGATGTCCGAGATAAAAAAGCATCAGCATTTTGAGAAGCCGAGCGAGCGTCGCAAGCGCAAAATGAACGCTGCAAAGCGCAAGATGCGCAAGATGCAAATGATGGAAAATTATTAAACAAAACTGCTCTGCCCGTCTCTCTGTTGCTAGAATCAATTCTCAGGGTAAGGCGATAAAAAAATGGGAGGTCGATAAATGTCGTTACTAGAACAACTGACCGAGGATATGAAACAGGCCTTGAAAGCTCAGGACAAGTTGAAGTTAAGCACGGTCAGAATGCTTATTTCACAATTAAAGAATGAGCGTATTGATTCTGGAGCGGAGCTGACGGGAGACCAGGAACTGCAGGTACTGATGAATGCTGCGAAAAAGCGGAAAGAGGCCATCGACGCTTATCAGAAGGCTAACCGGTCAGATCTTGCTGAAAAAGAACAACAGGAATTAGCCATTATTCAGCAGTACCTGCCAGCACAATTATCCGATGAGCAGATTGCTGCCAAGATTGATGAGATCATCGCTGCGGTGGGCGCAACGAGCCTGAAAGACTTGGGAAAAGTGATGGCAGAAGCGATGAAGGCATTAAAAGGTAAAGCGGATGGCAAAAAGGTGCAACAGTTAGTAAGAGAAAAATTGGCTTAGCCTTGGAACGAAATCAACTCTGAAAAAGTGAATAGGGCTGAAGCATGCTTTATTCGCTTTTTTTGTTTATCGACAATCACCTTATTGCTGATCTGTCCCCAAAAAGTTGATTGGCAATCGAAGGCCGATTCCGGCGGCTGAGAACTCATTAAAAATTTTCAGCAGCTTGCCATTTGTGCCGAGCTAATCAATGATGAATGTGTTTAGATTGTTTCTATTTTAGATTCATGAGCCAGACCGATTGACGTAATCGTAAGTAACGATCGAATTAAAAGCATTCCAAAAGATGGGGAATCTGATCGATTTTAAAGGCATTATTGTTCGCGACAGAGCAGATTTTAATTAAGCGTGGATAGTTAGTATGATACAAGCTGCCGTTGCTATTGTTGACATAGCAATCATTATCGTTTTATCCTATTTTATCTATCGTGGCTATAAAGCTGGTTTCGTCGCTGAATTTACTCAAATATTTGCGACATTAATCGGTTTGATCTTGGCATTTCGCTATATGTCAGATCTGACCATTCCGATCTATGGAGCAACTAGCATTTCGCCGACGTTCATCATGGTGCTAAGTTTTATCTTAATTTTTACAACAGTGGTTCTTGGCTTAAATTATCTATTGCAGAAATTCTTAAAAGCTGTCAAGTTTTCAATTACCCTGGGGAATATGGATCGCCTGGCAGGAATTGCTTTTGGGCTGGTGAAAGGATCGATATTTATCGGTTTAATCTGTGCATTGGTTTCCCTTATCTCATTTTCGAATCCAATTAACCGAGAGATTCAACAATCGATGCTGTTCAAGCCGATGAAAAATGTGCTACCGCTGGCATATAGCACGGCCAAAATAATTTTCCGTACCACATATAAACCATTATTTCGGGAGATCGAAGAAAGTCTTTCGGGACAGCCCATTGAGCGACGCGGCCAGGCTCAAGATTTAATCGATTTTTATCGTTCAAGATAGTACGGTTAATCATTTTGAATAGCAATACTTTTTCAACATTAGAATTCGATCGAATTCTTGACCATCTCTCCCAGCTTGCTATCACGCCTGCTGGGCGAGAGCAAATCCTTCAATTGCATCCGCTATCGGACCTGAGCACAATTAATCGGCTATTGAGCGAAGTCACTGAACTTCGCGACATATTGGATTTTGATGATCCATTGCCCCTGTCCGATCTGCAAGATATTCGTTCCTGCCTTCGGAAAGCCCAGATCATCGGAAATTTTCTAACCCCTGAGGAGCTAATCCGTGTATTGAGCACCTGTCAGGTAGCGAGAAAAATTAATGACTATTTTCGGGAACGTAAAGAGAAATACCCGCACCTTTCCATCATTGTCAATCAGATCATTTCCTTCCCTTCGCTCGAAAAGGCCATTGCGCGTTGTATTGACCCATCGACGATGGAAATTCTGGACAGCGCCAGTCCGCAACTGAATCGGCTGCGACGCGCCATCGAAACTCAAGAACAGCGCATTCGCAAAAGGCTCGAAAGCCTTGTTGGGGAACTCTCCCGAAACGGCTATCTCCAAGAAAACTTGATCGCCGTCCGCGATGGTTCGTTGGTTCTAATGGTAAAAAGCGAGCATCGCGGCCGCGTGAAAGGATTAATTCATGACCAATCGGCCACTGGATCAACATTGTTCATCGAACCTTTTGAAACGTTGGAGCTGAATAACCAGGTGCGCGCCCTAAAATTAGAGGAACGTCGGGAGATCGAGCGCATCCTGACCAGCCTTACCGATTTGATCCGTGAGCAGCTTCAGCCTTTGCAACAAACCATGGCCGGTCTGGCTCAATTAGATTTCATCTATGCCAAGGCCCGTTTTTCGCAGCAGATTGGAGGTACGCAACCAGGGATCAACGATCACAACAAACTGGAATTGGTGAAAGCGAAACATCCATTACTGGTGCTCCGCTTTGACACAGGTCGGCCCGTGGTACCGCTCGACCTGACCATGGGCGATCAGTTTCGCACATTGGTGATCAGCGGTCCGAATGCCGGTGGAAAAACCGTGGCATTAAAAACGATCGGCCTTTTGTGCCTAATGACTGCCTGCGGATTGCATATTCCAGCCGACCCCAGCTCCAACATTCCGATCGTCGCATCAATTTTTGCGGCGATTGGGGATAAGCAATCCATCGATAATGATCTATCCACCTTCTCCTCGCACATTGCTGACCTTCGAGAGATTCTGGAACACGTGACCCAATCCAGCCTGGTGTTGATCGATGAGATCGGAGCAGGTACTGATCCAGATGAAGGAGCCGCTCTGGCGATCGCACTTCTGGAAAAATTGACGGCAATCGGCTGCCTCACTGTTGTTTCCACACATCAGAGCGCGTTGAAAATTTTTGCGCACGAAACGCCCGGTGTGGAAAATGGATCAATGGAATTTAATCGGGATACATTGGAGCCCACTTATCATTTTCGCCTCGGAATCCCTGGGTCAAGCTATGCTTACGAAATCGCAACAAGGTGGGGTTTGCCCAGCCAGATCACCGATCGCGCCAGAGAGTTGATCGGCTCAAAAAAAAATCATTTCGAAAAACTGCTTGAAGACCTCGAGAACCGGCTGCAACGCAATCGTTCCATTTCCAACGAATTATCCATCAAACAGAGCGAATTGGACGGATTGCTTCAGCTTTATCGAAAGAAATATGATGAATTGATCCATCATGAGCGGGAATTGAAACGTAAGGCGATCGATGAAGCCAGGCAGATTGTTCAGGAGGCCAATCGTGCCGTTGAACAGGCAATTCGGCAAATCAAAGAACAACAAGCCAGCCGAACTGCCATTCAAAACGCTCACCAGCTCATCAAACAACAGCAAGAGAGGCTGCAACAAGTGGAACAACAGGTGGCTTTTTCCAGCGAATCAGAAACTTCACAGGATGCTCAACCATCGATGGATCAAATCGTTGTTGGACAAGCAGTCCTCTGGATCCCTTATCAATCAATTGGCACAATAATTGGTGAACCGGATAGTGCGGGCAAGGTCTTAATTCAAACTGGAGATGTGAAGATCAAGGTTCCTGTCTCTGAGCTACGGGTAACTCAACTTCGTCCAGAAGCATCAGCTCAGGGAAAAATCAATCTGAATTTTAAGCCAGCAGCTTCGGACGAGATCGATGTCCGCGGCCTCCGCGTTGATGATGCTTTGATCGCGGTGGATAAGTTCTTGGATGAAGCGATCTTGTCTGGTTTGGAAAAAATTTATATTATCCATGGCAAGGGCACCGGAGCCTTACGCCAAGCTATTCACGAATTTCTCGATAAAAATCTTCGCGTTAAAAGCAAGGGGTTCCCAAAATGGAGCCTTGGCGATATGGGAATGACCGTTGTGGAATTAAAGTAAACTTTAATTCAAAAAGCTGCTTTCGAGAGCTCATAAGAAAATTGGAACGAAAATCGATAGAACGCTTATAAATATCGCTTACAATGTTAAAATGAACGACCATATTGATCATTGCAATAGCTGGTCGATCATAATTTCTGGTGGCATTGGTGATTTGAATTTCGTTTTGTTAACAGCAGGATTATGAGACGCTGTGATGATTTGATGCAGATGATCTTTTAGATAATTATTAAAAGCTGAGATCTAACATTTTAGGTTGGGGAATATGGATGATAATGGGGCTCAAATAAGCCGGGCATGCCGTTTCGTGGGAGATCGAAACGAGCTCATCAAACGGTTAGAACGAGAAGGAAAATTAATCTCACCACAATACTATTGTCTCGCAAAAGGGGGATATTGCGCTGATACGGATGTCTGTGTCGCGTTAGTAGCACGCGCCCATCTGCCCACGCGCTACGGCGAATTTGACATCGCAATTTTTGAAAATAACCGTGATCAAGAAGAACATCTGGCAATTACAAGAGGCAATTTGGAAAATGCGGAGGCTGTCCCAGTCAGGGTGCATTCGCAATGCCAGACCGGTGACATTTTTGGCTCATTGCGCTGTGATTGTCGTGATCAATTAGAACATGCATTAAAAACCTTCGCCCAATTGGATAAGGCGGCATTGCTTTATCTGAAGCAAGAAGGCCGGGGAATTGGATTGGCCAACAAGATCCGAGCGTACCATCTTCAGGAACAAGGATTGGATACGGTGGAAGCGAACATCGCCCTTGGTTTTAAGGATGATATGAGGACCTATGAGATTGCTGCAGCGATGATCCGTTTGTTGAAAATCAAATCGATTGTGCTATACACAAACAATCCTGACAAGCTTAAGGGGCTTACGGAAAACGGCGTGGATATCGTTCGCCGCGAGCGAATTGTCATGCCTCCAACACCCTACAATATCGATTATCTCGCCACAAAGAAGAAAAAGGCTGGGCATCTATTAGATTAATGGGCTGCTCGAATTGTAGCGCGCTGATTTCAGAAATTTTCTGATTCTGCCGAATTACCAAATTGTCGCTGCCGAGGGTATCTTCTGCTGATAATTTGAGATTCCTAATCTGTTTTTGAACAGTAGACATAGGGCCAAAGAAGAATCAGCAAAGAAAATGATTGACAAATAACCTTTTTTTGCTTACATTTGTCCAGCTTATTTCTATTAACTTCAAGAACTAATCTCCTCTAAAAAACACAGCCAGTTAACAGTTTAGACTTGACGGAAACTTTCATTCGAACTGGATTGTGCTTATGTTTTGCGCTAACTTCTGACCAATCGTCTACTGCGACGAGCGAGTGAGGTCGAATTTATCGGTCTATTGAGAATGAAGGTATGGAACTTAAGAGGGGTGGTGTGCAGATGAACCATGTGGTGATCAATGAAGTGGATTCGGGAAAAGAAGGAGCCGATAATTCGAATAACGACTCCCAAATTTCCAATGGATCAGCGCCGTTCACTGAGAGATTTGAAGCGTTGAAGATCGACCAAAATATACCGACCGAACAATCGAGCCAACTCGAACCAGCGATGAAAGCTGAACTGGCCAATTTCCGACAAATTATTCAGCATTTTGAGCTTCAACTTGAGCAAATCCATCAGCAAATTCAAAGCATCGAGCGCTCCTCTCCAGTGGAAATCGCCAATCTTGAGCAATTGAGCCAAAAGATCGCAGAGCAGGATCTTCAAATTGTGCAGTTGCAGAACCAATGGAATTCATTGGCAGCGCAACGCGCCATCTCCCCAGAGAAATTAAGAGAAGAATTGATTACTGGCATTCGAATGTTGGGTGAGCGGGTCTCAAAAGCGATTGCCGAAATGAATAATCGGATGGATCAGTTCACAAAGGAAATTCGCGAAAAACTCGATCAGAGATCCCCCGAGCCGAATCAGGCAACCTCAGATCTACCTGAAGAAGGAAACGATGAGTTCGCAGCCCTCAAAGAATCCAAATTACTCGATGTGAATGATTTTGAAATTGTGCCCCGCGAGGCAATTCAGCGCTTGACTGAATTGTTTAAAAAGCAATCCGTCGCCGTGAAAAACCACATCGGAAAACATGAAGAGCGCATCCGAGAGTTCGAAAAAATTCTAAAAGTCTTTGATGAAGAAAATACCCGGCTACTGGATCTACTGAACCGTCGCATCAAACGCAATCTGATGATATGCCTTGCACTTGTGCTGATGATTGTCTTCTGGTTGGTATTGAGAGGTTCATTCTAGAAGAAAATGCTTAAATTGACTGATGAATAAATCACCAAGAATAGCTAAATCGGTTTTGAAAGCTGATTACCTCGTCTCAAGCTTGGCTATTTTTTAAGCAGATTCTGCTCATAGAAAACATTTTGAGAAGATAAAGCAAAGCTCCTGATAGCTCAATTCCCAATTCTCAATCAGAATCAAGCTATCATATCGAATTTTCTTTTCAAAACAAATCCATCACCATGGCGAATAAATTATCAAGTTATTCTGCATAATTAAGGGATAATGTCATTGCACTCAAAACTGAAAGCTCTCAGAACCGAAAAGTGATGAGCCAATTCTGAGAGCTTTCGAGTCATCAAAGGATTTGCTAAGCGATTCTGGGGGCTGCAAAAATCATTTCATCAAAATCATTTTCTTCACTTCTCTGAAAGACTGCTGTCTTCTCGATTTCACCTCGAGCTGATAGAAATAAATTCCTGACGCCACCACTTGCCCTGCTTCATCTCGACCATCCCAGCAAACGCTATGGTAACCCGCGGCATCAGCTCCCTTGACCAGATGGCGCACCAATCGACCTTGCAGGTCATAAACAGTCAAGCTGACGTCAGCCGATTGCGGCAGATGATATTCGATGGTGGTGGATGGATTGAATGGGTTCGGATAGCATTGCATCAGCGTAAACCCATCGGGTACGGCCTTTGGCGCTTTGGTCACAACTCGAGTGACGCACTTTAGATTGGTTGTGTCCACTTTGAAGGGGATCTCGTTTCCAACGGGATCGTTAGCGAAAATATTGCTGAACCAGAGTTTGGTTTGGCTCGTGTCGATCACGGCTTTGGGAGACATATAGGCACGGATTCTGGTGACCAGCCCACTATCGGCAGTGACCCCCGATTGACCGAACTTTCTCGAAATGGCGACGCTGAGCTTGGCCGTGTCCTTTCGGGTCGTATCCACCAGCGAGAATGCGATGATATCATTCCCCAAAAGACTGTTGGGCTCCAGCTTTACCGAATCCAGCGACAAAAAATCTCGTGGAGAATAAAGCAGTTCATAGGAGAGGCCAAACAGGTCGGTCACATGTTTCACCCAAACATCGATGTAGAAATGCTGCCCGGGATTGTTGCTGCCGTTAAATCTCAATTGGATGACTGCACTGTCCAGCAGACTCAGTTCCGATTGATCATGGCCTTGGGTTTTCATCATGACAGGATCGGGCATTGGACCCAATTCAGCATCTCCATTGGTCATATTGCCTTCGGCTGAGGAAAAGCTGGACGAGCCACCATCATTGGCATTGTTGGCCAGCAGCATTGTATGCGTCTTGCCCCAATTGAGCCCGATGACCAGTACATCGGCCTGATTGACGATCCCATCGCCATTGGCATCGGCATAAGTCGCATTTTTATCGGGCGTCCAGGGAGTGGCGTTATGGGCCATCCACATAATCTCTTGGCCCGCAGGATGGCAGGTCCGCTTCGGCCCAGTTTTGCCCCAATGCAAGCCGATCGGCAGCACATCCGCCTGGTTCACGATATTCAGAGGATCCATCGGATCATTGGTATCCCCTGGCCAGACAGTGATGCCGCTGGTGATGATAACAGTCGCTGCACCGGGTGTAAGATCAATCATCCCACCCGCAGGATCATTTGCCGCAACATTGGTGATTGAATAGACGATGGCGGTATTGTTCGGCGTCAAGGCATCGGCTTTGAATTTGATCTTCGCCACCGTGCCCGAGCCATTGACGCCACCAGTCCCGGCCTTTCGGGTGATCGCCAAATTCACTTTGCCACCCGTCTCATCGACATTAAAGAAGAAGACCACGTCGTTGCCCAGAAAATCCCCTGGCAGCACGTTGCTGGCATAGGGCGTCACCACATCGATAAAGGCGGTGTTGCTGAAATCCAGATCGAAGCTTACGCCGAACAAATTGGCAACCGGGTTGTTGCTATTCCCCACATCTACATTTACCCAGAATTCGCCACCGGCGGATTGTGGACTGGCAGCAACAGGATAAATGGGGACGCCTGCGGCTGGTTTGCTGATCAAAACGGTCACATTTTGATTCCCACCATTGGAACTAACCAGCAATGTCCCAGTATCGCTATTGCCAGTCAGTTGATTGCGATCGACTGTCACTGTCACTGTGGCATTTCCGCTGCCTGAATTGGGCGTGATTGAGGTGATCCAGGGCTTATCGGGATTTTCCGCCACGGTCCAGGTCAATGTGCCCCCGCCGCCATTGGTGATCTGGAACGTTTTCGTGTTTTCTGTCGTGCCGAAATCCAGCGTAGTCGGCGACACGATCAAAATCGGATTTTGCGAGGGGGGAATCGCAGCCCAAAACCCAGAGACCTCTTTGAAATTGGGACTGGTCGCCAATGACAGCGGCGAGGGCTGTCCTATAGCGTCTCGCAGTTTGTACTGGACTGACTGCGATGATGTGCCACCCTGGTCAAGCACCGATTTTTTGATCTTGAAATTTTGACTGGATTGGGCCGATGCTATCTCCCATGGCAGAAATAGCCAGGGGATCAACAGCAGGATGCCCAGCCAGGTTCTATATTTCATCATCTAAGTTCTCCTTATCTTGATTCGATTGTTAGATATCACCAAAACTTAGCTTCAACATCAAAGTATTTTTTCTGATGGTTCGATGTGAGCGAATGATAAATTGCTGATTGAACCATTATTTTTTCTTTTCCAATTCATCAATTCGCTTGGTCAGTTGTTCAATAGTCATCTGCTGCTCTTTCATTCCCTGAATCAGGATGGCTACGAGTCGAGCATAATCCACGGATTGAGCATCGACGCCGTTCTCTTCATAGGTTACCACCTCAGGAATCACCTGCCCCACTTCTTCGGCGATCAGGCCAAGATCGTGCTTACCGCTGTCTTTCCAATCGAATAAAACGCCAGTGAGACGTTTAACCTTATCGAGTGCTCCCTGGATGGGCTGAATATTGGTTTTCCAGCGTCGGGAGCTATAAACATCCCAGCCATCGGCGATGGCACGACCAGCGCCCTGTTTGATTTGAAAAATGCGGTTTGGCGTCGCAAGACCAACCCCCACGTAGCCGCCATCGGGCACAAAATAAACTTTATCGATTGTCGGACTGGTTTCGTCGAAAAATCCAGCGAGGATCTTTTTGTCCGACGCTGAAATTGAGATCAATTTCGCCTCGACATTGGGTCGCAAATCCAGACCAGCGGCACTGCCAGTACCCCTTTGGTGAAATGCAAATGGCCGCTCGCAGTTGAGCATGAGAATAGTAGCATCATCGCCTTTGGCGGTAATTTGGGCGCCACCATCAACGTCCAATCTATAACCAGGATTGGTTACTCCAATACCAACATTGCCATGGAACAGCACGTCTTTATTGGTCTTTAAATTCATCGACTGGAACCAGTTGCTTCCATCATAGAAAGAAAATAACAGTTGATTTTGTTCTGGCGACCAAGCGCTTCCTCTCTTACTCATGATCCAGTAGGATTTTGAATTTGTTTCTCGAAATTGGATCTCGGGACAGTTGGGTACTGACGCAGAAGTACCTTCGAAAATTGCATATTCTGAAACAAGATGAAATTTCGCCGTCGGATTTATCGTACCAATACCCACTTTGCCATCACGGGTAATATTGAAAACATCAGATCCACCAGCCGTCCACAAACTCAGCCGTCCGCCAGGATTATTTTTAAGCTCCACTCGATTATTGAGTCCTTCATTTGTTGAAAGTCTCAGATATGCTAAATTGCTGGATGACTCAAATAATCCCACCGCATCCTGGGCAACTACATGCAACTTATGCGTAGGAATTGTTGTACCAATTCCCACATTGCCATTTTCGGGGACAAAATAGACTTTATCGGGATTTGTGCCAGCGTCATCATAGAAGCCGCCAAGGATCTTCTTATCAGAAGCCGAGATGGAGATCAATTTCGCATCGACATTGGGTCGCAAGTCCAACCCAGCCGCACTGCCAATACCGCGTTGATGAAATGCGAATGGCCGCTCGCAATTCAGCATGAGGATCGTCGCATCATCGCCTTTTGAAGTAATTTGGGCGCTACCATCCACCTCCAATTTGAAAGTAGGATTCGTTACACCAATCCCAACATTTCCAGATACAGCCGAATACATGTTATTACCCGAGATGGTCCAATCGTTATCGGGCATTGGGCTAATGGGCTTCCATACGCCCACACCGCTGGCATCAGACGTGAGTACATAATTGTTTGTTGCCCCAGTCGGCAGCTTAAAACCAGTCATTTGCACGGTGCCAGCAACATCCAATTTTTGCGTTGGAGAAGTGGTGCCAATGCCTACATTGCCATTATTAGAAATCCGCATTCGTTCCTTCCAACTAGTGTCCCATGTATCGATCGCCAGGGCATAATTTTTCGTAAAGCGAAAAGCTGCGGATTTTGAAGCAGTAGTGTTGTTAAATCCGATTAATCCGACTCCTGGATTATCGTTGCCTTCTGAAACATGTTGCAGCACCCAACCATCCGCCTTATCCAATCGAAGTTCTCCGTTTGCGACATGCAATTTGGCCAGGGGATTCGTCGTGCTCACACCGATATTTCCATTGCTTTCATAAACCACTGAGTTGCCAATTGTAGTAGCCCCTGTGAATTTGGGCAGATAATTAGCCGTCCCACTTCCACCAATACCACCCCCCGTTCCAGTTGCTGCAATGGTAATTTTATTATTTGCATCGTCTGGGGTAATGGTGATATTGCTGCCCGCCACCAGATCGATATTGCCCCCATCATTGGAAACACCACTCAAGCTACTGACGATATTCGGTGCAATCTTCGCCACCGTAACCGCATTGTCCTGAATCATGGGCGTGGTAATGGCATTGGCCTGCCCCGCTTCGACAAACGCTGAGGCATCTTTGCCATCCACTTTGTCGGCATTATAAGCCCGAAACGTATAGCCAACACTCACCAGCCGTTTGCGTGGTGTCATCTCGGGGTCGCTCCCAACTTTAAGGGATAAAAACTTGTCATTGCCATCGAAAACCGTATACGGAATTGGCGTCACAGAGCCTAGCAATACATCGAATAGGCCCGCATTGACGGTAACGGTTTGGGTTTCGGTCCATAACACATTGCCTGCTGTCGCTGCATCGTAGATTTTGAACTCAATTGTAAAGCTGCCATTCAGTGCCGTGTCGCCAGCATCGGTCAGCATGCCCTGATAATTGATCACCTGGGGCACCTGGGCCAGCCCAATCGAACAAAAGAGAAACATGATCAGCATGACAGCCATTGAAAATCGAGATTTTGGTAACATAGCTAACTCCTTTTGATTGGTTCATTAGTGTGGTTGATTAATGCATTAAAAAAAACGAATCTCAGTTTGAAATTAATCCATCTCATCAAAAAATTTTTTCAAAAAAAATCCCCAACTGTTTGCTATGAGATAAAAGCCTGACGGCTTAACTCCCAAATAACAAAAATCCCCAACCTGGAATTAAGGCGTTAGCCTTTTAGTTTGCGATGAGAGATAAAAGCTTGACGGCTTAACTCCCGAATCAAAAAAAAATCCCCAACCCTGTAGGACCAATTAGCAATTGGTCCCACAAGATTGGGGGGATTTTTGGAATGATTGGTGTCAATCACCAAAAGCACGAATGGAATCAATGCCGATTATGTTTTTCCCACCAAAAGTTACACCCGTGAGAATAGCTTCTTCATCGCCGCATTCAATATGCGTATCGCCAAAACGAAAATGAAAAACCAGGTCGATGTCGCCATCACCATCGACATCTTCTTCATGACGTTTTGGTTCACAGGTCTTTTTATCTACATGCATTTCCATTGCTTCGATGCCAGTTTTTCCAAATCGTACGGTTTTATGATCAACATTTGTGGCATCAAAAGCTTCAGTGGTGATGATTGCCACAGGGATAACACCATTGTTATTTTGGCAATTGATAGAATTGGGATAGCTACCAGGTTTGATATCAATTTCGACATGAATGAACTTGCATTTGCCAGCGCTGCCCGCATTATATAGTGCTTTAATTTCTTCAGAGGAAAGTATGCGGTTGAATACTTCAACTTCATCGATGATCCCATTGAAAAATAACCCATCTTTCCTCCTGCCAATCCGCAGCGGCTCATCATTGGTATACTGCATGATGCTATATGGTAAAATGGCGGAGTCAACCAAATTTCCATTGACATAAAATTTCACCATTCTTGAAGTTGCATCAGCAGTAACTGCAACAAAATACCATTCACCGATGACCAAATCAGGCATATTGGCCGTATGACCTGTAGTTCGATTGTACGGAGCAAACTGTGATTTAAATGATAGCTTAGCATAATGGATACCAAATTCAAAGTTGCCAGCATGATTTGCATCTGCCCAACCTGATGGTTGCTTACAAACTATTGTTTGTTCGCTGATAATACGAGTTAATTTAATCCAGGCATCGATAGTTATGGTGGATGTAATATCTAACGAAGCATTATCTGGTGCTGTAACACAATCGTCGTTGCCATCAAAATTAAGCGCCTTGGCAACTTTACCAGCTACATGAGTTGCACCGAATATCGATCCATGATTACCACCTATAATATCTTCAGCCATAGAACCATCGTTCTCATCGAATGGCCACCAATTCACCAAATCCGAAGGCGGTTCAACACACTCAAGACAAGACGTTTTGTTTAGATTGTTGGCTCTTTCAGATGCAATTTTTTCTGGAGAGGTGGGATTGTCTTTCCATTCACAACCAGAAGCAAGCATCAACACCAAAAGGAAAGCCACGTACTGATTAATGAATAGCTTTTTCATAACTTTTACTCCTTCATTTTATTTTCAATTTTTATAGGATTATTGAAAATATGAGCACAAAAATTGCTCAGCAAAGGCTGGCAAATTCTTCATTGAAATAAACGGATTTCATTTAAAAATTAATCCATGAAATTATGCCAATACTCAAAAAAAAATCCCCAACCCTGCAGGACAAATTGGCAATTTGTCCCACAAGATTGGGGTGAAATATTATTGCGGGAATTAAGGCGTTAGCCTTTTATCGATTTCGTGATGAAATAAAAGCCTGACGGCTCAACTCCCCGTCTTATCCTCAGCAGCACGAACTTTTACTTCGGTCAAGCGGTAGCCCGAAACAGTGGCAATATACTCTCCTTTGGCTAAATTTTCAAAAACGATCTCTCCTTTTTCATCGGTCTGAGCCCTTAGCGTAAATTCCTCAAAGATCGAAGTCAGCTCCAGGGTCACGTTTTTCAGGCCAGTAGCCAAGTGCAGGTCGCCGCCAGGGTGCTCGATCACTTTCAGCTCGTCGGCACCATTGCCTCGGAAGACCGCAGCAGGCTGAATAGGACGGAAACTGAGGATGAAGTCAGCGATCATGCCTTCGAGGGCGGTTGTGATTTTTTCGGTTGCTTTTTTGACGGTCGCTTTCGGAGATGCCTGTTTAGTGGCGCTAAAAACAGTCGCTTCAATTTTTTCCAGCGATGTTGTTGGCACTTCAACCTCGGCAGTAGCTACCGCTTCCCAGGCTGGCAGCTCAGTTGCCAGGTGATAGAGCTGCTGGCAGCGATCACAACCATTCAAATGTTCTTTTATGGCTTGCGCTTGTTGTTCGGTTAGTTCGCCATCCAGAAAAGCGGGAAGACGGCGCTGAATCGTTTGGCATTCGCTCAAATTATGGCTGGCTATCTGGCGCATCTGCTGTTGCAGGGCGGCCAATTGGCGGCGACAGGTATCGCAGTCTTCGAGATGTCGTTCAATGCGATCCCGTTGCTCTAGCGCCAGGCCAATGTTATTAACATAAAGCACTAAATCTACCCGCTTCAGATGTCTTGTCATCATTTCTCCATTCAAAATTATTAGTCTATAATAAAAGCATTCAGAAAAATTTGACCACGGAATTGGAACAACCATGGAACTTGATATTTAGTTTTTTTCTGTGGTCTGAAAAAGCTCTCCCACAGAATTATTGTCCCACAGAAATGAATTTAACCACGGAATTGGAACAACCACGGAAATTGGCATTTGTTTGTTTCTGTGGTCGTTCCATTTCTGTGGTCTGAAAAAGCTCTTCCACAGAATTGGTATCCCACAGAAATGAATTTGACCACGGAATTGGAACA
>JAPDPQ010000028.1 GCA_034506395.1 candidate division KSB1 bacterium
GAATAAAAAGATTTCTCGCTTCGCTCGAAATGACTGGTGAGCCAACTGTCAGTCTTGATGCATTAGATTTATATCGCTCACGACATTTATTGGGATCGATTTCGCCAGCATAGTCAAAATAAGGATCCAGAAAAACGGTTTTAATTTTAGTGATCAAATCCATTCGTTGGGCAAGAACCAGGTTTCGGGCTTCACGCTGCAAATCATCCTGGGTAAAATTTTTCCCTTCGGACTGCCATTGTTCCGCCAATTGTTTCTCGACATCGATTTGCAGCGTGCCTTTGACCATAATTCGATAAGCGTATTCATCGGGATGATCGGGAAAACAGAGCGTCTTTGCCATGCCCACGCCGTCCATGCCCCGATTGCGCATGGCAGTCAGCGCCTGGTCGAGAATGTAGCCAGGGATGGGCACGGTGCCGTTGATCGCTGCCACGCCGCAATTGGATTGGGCCGTGGCTCGTGCCGCCATCCGTTCCTCAAAAAGCTGCTCATCCTTTTCGATCTCTTTGATCACTTCTTTGCGAATGCGGTAGCGATGATCCACCCGCTCCTTCAATCCCAGCCAGTGGATGGCATCGAACCTGCCCCGCAGTTCCCGAATATCCTTGAATCCCAGCGCCGCCAGCGCCCTGGTCACCTGCATCTGGATCATGGTGAAGGCATTGATCATCTGCACCGTATTCAGCTCCACATCCCGCAGCTTCTGCAAAATCAAATTGCTGGTGGCGATGCCCCGTGAGCAGCCATCGTGACAGTTGCGATTGCGGTCGCAGCCAATGGCAACCAGCGGAGCGGTGCCCCAGATCACACCGTCAGCGCCCAGCGCCACGGCTTTGATCACATCCTCGTAGGTCCGAATGCCGCCCGAAACCATGAATTTGACATAGTTGCGCAGCCCATCTTTCACCAGCCGATTGTGGATCAACGGAATGGCATATTCGATGTGCATGCCCATCTGGCCCTTGATGATATTGGGCGAAGCGCCTGTCCCGCCTCGAGGCCCATCGAGCCAGATTTCGATCTTCATGCCATACTTTCTGGCGTATTCAGCCATCTCTGCTGAAAAATTTTCCTGGCGTTGAATTTCCGTACCAAATTTTGCCCTGACGATTTCTTCGGTATTATCTTTGGCAATTCGAGCCAACCCAGTGGCAATAAATTCAATATCGATGGAGGGCGAAACTTTGATGGCGATCACGGCCTCGGGATTGATCATTCGAATCACATCGATGAACGCCTTCACGTCTTCAATCGAATAGCAGTTGTGGAACGGGAACGGCGAGATGATGCTGCTGTAACTGTATTGAATGATCTCCTCGCAGGATCGGACGATATTTTGAAACTCAATCGGGTCGATGGAATGCTGGGCGTTCAAATTGTACGCCGTCTCCTGAATCTGCCAGAGCACGTTTTTCAGCTCGTCGGTGACTTTATCCGCTCGCTGTGCCTCATCGATGGTCGGCAGACTGGCTCCCGCCACGTCTTTCAGCGGATGATTTTCTTTGGCCTGAATTTTCTGGAGCTGTTGAAACAATCCTTCTAACTTTTCGAGGTTCAACTGCTCGATGCCTTCCACGCCTCGCATGTACGAGACCAGCTTGTTGACCTTCTGCGCCAGAATGTGCCCGCCGATGCCCATTTTGGCGCCCTGGCTATAGGCGATGACGACCCGCCGAGCCTTTTTGATGGTCTGTTTGGTCACGCCGAACAGACCCGTTTTCAGCTCGGTGCTGACAAACGGCTGATCCGCCTCATCGACCACGACGGTAAAATGAAACGGCTTGAGCGAGGGATAGTGCTGAATCTTTTGATAAATTTCGGGATGACTTTCTGGCGTAATGCCCTGCTCCGATAAAATTTGCCGCATCTGCTGAACCGTGTAATCCTGCCCGCTCTGAAAGTAGGGCTTGATCAATTGAATCTCATTTTCGGTGAAGAAAATCGGCTCGCCCTTGGAATTCAAAAAAAAGCAGGTGGGATAGCCGCCCTCGCCCGTGTCGAACTGGATGCCCAGCTCCCGTGCAGCGACCACATGGGCACGCCAGGTATCCAATCCGATCGAGCCGACCGATTTGCCGCCGAACATCCAGGGCGCCTCCAGAACCAGATTTTTATCCAAAGGCAGGGCGGTCTTAACCTGATCCAGTTCGCTTTCAGGAATATCCATGGGGTCACGGTTGTACAGAATCCGCATCACATCAAAGCCATCGCCCAACAGACCTGTGGCTTTGACATTTTTGAATTCCAGCATAGAGAGATCGCCCGCCGCCATCCGTCCCATGGATTCGATCAGTTGTCCAGGCCAGACGAAATCCCGCTTGTACAGGTTCTGATTGGTATCGCCCAGTCGATAAAAATCATGCGGCGCTTTGACCTGCTTGATGCGATTTTTCAATGAAGAATAAGTTCGCACCGAGCCATCAGGAATGGGTTCGGCCTGGATCAATTCTTCATTCAGCCTGGCGTATTCGGCTAAAATATTATCATCTTCAAAAATCTGGCGCTGGATGCGATTCTCCAATTTGATGAAATCGATCAGCCGACCCTCCTCGCCGACGGTTTTTTTCAAATCTTTGAACCCCGATGCGCCGAGTACTTCCAGAATCTGCACTTTGCGGGACTCGGCCTGATTGTTGAGTCGCTTCACGGCCCAGTCGATGTCCAGGCTCAACAATTTTTCCGTGGTCGCCTTTTTCTCGATTTTGGCTTTGTAGGCCGAAGGATCGAGCGCCAGCAGCGCCGCAAAATCGATCAACGTGGCTTCGGCGCCCCGCTGAATGGTCTTTTGCGTATCCGAAGCCAGCCGAATGCCGCCCGAGGCAATGATGCTGACCTCGTGCCGCCTGCCGATGCGCATGAGATAATGATGCAGCGCCCGCACCGCCATCGAGGTCACGTAATATTCGTCCTTGTTGCGCAGCCCGTGCAGGTGCAGAATATCCACACCCTGGT
The DNA here is from genome assembly GCA_034506395.1 of candidate division KSB1 bacterium. Taxonomy (NCBI): domain Bacteria; kingdom Pseudomonadati; species Candidatus Zhuqueibacterota bacterium. Next base: position 2,956 of record JAPDPQ010000028.1, read on the forward strand.
CGAGAAAATGATTGACCTTTTCCTTGATCTCGGCATCCAGGCTGAGCGAGCCGATGAGATCGTACTCGGAAATTTCCAGGTAGCCACAGATGAGGGGCTTGCCGCCATTTTGCGCAGCGACCGAATCAAAAATATAGTTCAGCGTGCGCTCGATCTGGGGATGATATTCCACCTCGAAAACGGGCATGCGCCACAGGTCGATCAAAAAATCCCGATTGGTGCGGGGATTGACCATCAGCCGATGGATCAACTCGTGATCGACCCGAGGGATGATCACGGCGGGCAGTCGCTCGTACTTGCCTTCTTTCAGGAGAAATTGATAATGCTCCAGCAGCCGCTCCAGCGTGATGACGACCAGGCTCTTCTGTTTTTCAGCGACTTTGATGAACGCCAGCTCTGCCTTGCCATTGCTCTCCAGCGGAATGGCGTTGTACAGGATCGGCGTCATCAATTTGATGGTCGGGTGAATGGGATTGACCAGGTTGCCGTCCCGATCAAACTTGCAGAAATCCTCCCGCTTGCCCAGGATCACCGAAAGCTCCTCATCGGGATCGCCCTCGTGCAGCCGATTCTGGGCAGGGCCCACGATGTGAAAATGGGCGAACCGTTCCGCATCAAAGCCAATGCCCTGGTGCCGATCGCCCTGCCCGCTGCCCGAAACAGGAATCTTGCCCGTGGAAGCCTCTTTATCGATCTCCATGATGATCTCTTCGGTCACGTAGCGATCGGCCATCTCGGTCAGGTAGGTCGAGCGCTGGACTTTGGTCGTGTCATGAATCCGATTCTGCTGCTTGATCCAGTATTTCTTCTCCTCCAGATCGGGCGCATGGAGGATCAATTTGTCCAGCACCATCCGCTCTTTCTGCGCCTGCTTATTTTGCGGGCAATAATTGACGCAGGCGTTACACAGCGCACAATTGATATTTTTCAGCTCTGGAATTTTACGAGGACGTCCCTCCCGTGCGCCGTACATGCAGGCATTTTCATGCGAACACATGCCGCAGCGGATGCAGGTCAGCGGATCGATGAACAACTGGCTGTACTCGAATCCTTTTTCATAAATCAGCTTCACGCCATGGGACAGGTGCGATTTTTCATCCTTTTGATCGGCCAGCGTGTGCTCCCTGTACAGCGGACTCTGCTTCACGATCTCCCAGAAACGATCGACAAAATCTTGTTTTTGATTCGGGTTCAAATTCACTCCTGTAACTTAGTACCATATTTTATAGGGCAGCAAGCTGCAAATTCCAAGTTCCAATAGTCAAATCCCAAATAAATTTTCAAATTTCAATGACCAAAAATTTTGAAAAAATCCGCCCGCTATCAGCCAAAAGCTCATTATAACCGCCATACCCATCTATACAAAACTGGAGAAATTACTATTCTTTTTGACTCATTTTTGACTCATTTGACTCATTATTGCCTCATTTTTGACTCATAAAGGATATAATGTGATCCCCTTTTGCCCTCTCCTATGAGTTTAATTATTTTTTTAGACACTAATTCCGCAAGGTCTCTGGTGGCAGATTGACGGCTTATGTTATTTAATTCGGTATAGTTCTTATTGGTGATCATCCCCTTTTCCTTAATAAACATAACAGCTTTAATCTGCCTTTCATTACATCCTAATTTTCTAAGATGCTCCTCTGTCCATTTATCCTTATAAAAAATAACATTCATCACGCCATGATCTTCAATAAATTCTGGTTCGGGCAATCCCTGTTCGATACACTTGTCAACCATCATGAGCGTGCCCCTGCCCCAGGCTTCAATAAATCCAGCATAGTAAAAAACTTCTGCCAGCAATTTATTCCTCGGTTTGGACAGATGATTGGTTTTGAGTTTTTCCACAGGCACTTCTGGCGGCAAACTTCCTTCGTTCATAATGACCAGCTTATCTGAATAAACTCTAATCTGGATGTGCGAAGTGCCCCAATAGTCTCTATGGATGAGCGCATTGATGATGGCTTCCCGTAATGCTTCATAAGGATATTCCAGAATATCCCGCCGATGGATGCCTTCGTAACTGATGTTACTTTTCAAATACTTGGTTCTGAGGATTTCCAGCGAATTTTCCAATTGTTGGAACAGATTACCTTTAACAACATCAGTGGTTTGAATATCCGTATCCGATAAAAAACGACCAATCTTTATATAAGCATGGCTATAAAACCGCTGTGGCTCATTCCCAAAAAGAAGAATTGCGGCACGTTTCAGGCTTTGATTTTCGATGAGATTTAATTTTTGTAGAATGATGATAAAATCGGTTTCACGAACAATTGAAGGAATGCGATCCACAGCAAATCGCTTGAAATCTTCTATGGTAGTATGATTGAGACAGTTCAGATCGCCTTTATCTTCAATGGAGTTGTCCCAGGCAATGCCAGTCTTTCTTATCAAAAAGTCAGCCAGGTCTTTTCCCTGCAATTCCTGCACGGTACTCCCAGTGCGGAGATAAAACTTCCCATTATGCGAAATCGGGACAGATGAAGGATGTATCTTTATTTTAATTATTTCATGCTCGTTTACCTTTTCTAATTCGACGAAGGGAATGATGCCAAGTCTGTTTCTTATCTTATTGGGAATATCCTCTAAAAGTCTATTGACGTGCTCCACAACGACAGGTTGTCCCTTATCATTGAGACCAATAATCAGCGTTCCGCCCTTGCTATTTGCAAAAGCAGAAACTACTTTCAGATGTTCATCTCGCCAGTCACTTTTAAATTCGGTATCCTGGGCTTCTTTAATTGACATTGGTATCTCCACATTCAAATCAGAAATAGCTATGATTCTATAACACATTGATTGCTTTTAATATAAAATTTTTCCCTTCAATTGTCAATAAAAAAGTCAATGTAACTTTTTACCATGCTAATTTTACCCAACCAGGTGAGAATTATGAATCAAAATTGAAAGCATATTAATGTTTTTGTCAACTCGTTGTCGGTGAACAGGCTAAGACGCAATCGTCTTAGGACGTGAGAAAAAATAACTCTGCCCTTGTCGGATCTCTACCATAATAAAGATCCGCCGAAGGAGGATTACCCAGTTGATAGTCCGATTATCGTTGTTTGCAGCTATCCTAAATTTGAAATTGGTCATTTTATTTAATCCCATGTCCTTAACTGCGCCAATTCAACGCCCGCTGAAAACGCTCATCTTCTTCAACCAGATCGAACACCTTCGTCAAATTGATATTCGTGGGACAGATATGGGTGCAATTATCGCATCGGGTGCAGGCCAGAAATCCGTACGCCTCCCGCTGGCTGATCGGCTGGTTGGTTGCGATGCGATGCGCCGTCAGCCTGCGAGTGATCGGCGTAGCAGGCCCGTACAGACCGAACACATCCGACGTCGGGCAGACCCGCTCGCAACTATCACATTCGGCGCAGACCGAAATCATTTCTAGAATCGGATTTTTGCCGTTGGCTTTGAGATGCGGCGGCACGATGCGTGGAAAAACGATCTGAATCGTCTTCCAGACTATTTTTTCCAGCGGATAGGACAGCAGCAGCCGCTTCCCCTCCAGCCGTTTATGATAGGTGCTGACAAACCATTGGCTGAACCATGGCGTGATGATTTTCATTATTTTGAAAGCCAGTTTCTGTCCCTTTGGATTGAGAAATTTGCCCTGGTTGATCAGCCCATTTGGATCACTCTGCTTTTTAAACGCAGCAAATTGGGTTGCTTTTTGGGGATAGACCTGGCGCCATTTTTTCATGAAAAAATAATTCCATAAGCCGATGCCATAGGGTTTGGCGCCGAAATAATGCGCTACCTGCGCCATCAATGGCACCAGCGCAAAATAAATTTTATGACGAAACGTTCGTGTATCTGCCAGGAAAATCGATTGCACCAGAATTTCGTGATTGGGCAGCAGATGGGCTTCATATTTCAATTCAATATCAAACACTTTGTCAAAGATTTTGCCCAACAAATGCTGATAGGCTGGAAAAGCCGCAAACGGCAGGATCGTTTCGCTCACCAACAGCGAAGGTCCCTTCTGCTTCATCTGCACGGGCAGGAAGCGATGCTCCCACAGCAGATGCGCCATCGCCGTAGTCAGTTGCCGATAGGTTAGATGATTGACCCGCCGCTGCTCACCGCCAGAGCCGAACAGTCGGGATTTCAGCGCCTGCTGATAATCGCTCGCTTCATCAAAATGCAGCACGATCACATGCGCCTCGTCCTTGATCTCCTCGATGAGATCGTAATCCTCTCGAGCATCGGCCAGCCGCAGTTGATCGTTGGTCTTGAGCGCCTCAGCTGAACGGTGCTCGATGTGTTCCTTTTCAATCTGGTAGGTCTGGGCTAAGTACGATGGATCAAAATAGATGATCGAGGTCGGGTTCAATTTAGCCTCATAAAGCATTCCCATGAATTGGTGCGCATCCTCGGCGCTCTGAAACGAAAAGGCGAACGGCCGTTGCACAAACGATTCCTTGCGAACCCTGAGCGCAGCGCCCACGATAATTCCGAATTGCCCTTCGCTGCCGAAATAAAAATCGAATGTCTCATCGCCTGGTTGGAGCGTAATCAACTCTCCATCAGGCTGAAGGATCATCAATTCCAGCACCGACTCTTTGACATGCCCATATTTGAAACTGCCCAATCCGATCCCACCTGTGGCGATCCAGCCTGCGATTGTTCCACTGCTGCGATTGGTCGTCTCCTGGCGCAAGGCATAGCCCCGCTCCTGCAAATATTTTCTGGCGTCAGGAAACAGTACACCTGCTCCGATCAACAGCGCTTCATGTTCCTCATCCAATTTCAGAAAATCCAGATAGGAGAGATCGACCAAAACATCGCCTTTCAAAGGCACGCACCCGCCAAACGGATAAGTGCCAGCGCCTCGCACCGTGTAATTGCACCGATTCTCACCCGCCCAGATGACGAACCGCCGCAAATCCTCGACACACCCAGGTCGGATAATAAAAGCCAGCTTGATATCGGCGAGCAAATTCTTGAAAATCTCTGGCATGATGTGCGTGCCCGTATCAGCGCTGTAAATCTCCTGCTGCACAGGCTCGGGAAAAAACACATCCGTTGCCTCCGAAATTTGATCGAGCAAATTCCTAATCTGTGGAAACTGTTGCTCTTTTTGATCCGAGCTTGATTCGATACCTTCGAACAATAGGGTTCTGGCACGGCGTTGTTCAAAGGCTCGTTTTTGATTGGATTGGGTTAATAGAAATTCTGATAGATTCATATTTGGCTATTATGGTTCTTGAATTATTATTTACTTAGACAAATATTGATTTTAACTTTATGGGAGAGTAGGTTTTAAAGGGTAAGAATATAGCAGAAAAATTTTATTATGCAAGGGAATATTTTTGGGAGCATGTGAAAAGGTTGTAATAAGTTATTCTGTCTGAGGAAGATGATTTATGATTAGGTTTAGAGAGATTATGTGGCTTTGTTAATAAAGTAACAGCTTATACTTTTGTTCTATCATCAGCATCCCCTGGGATAATTCATTGTAGCTTCATCATGATTCAAATCGTGTGCGGTTGCAAGTCTATAATTATGGAATATTAGTTGGTTTCAATATAAAATATTTTACGTGAATTGTCAAGAAAAAATTCAATTTACTTTCAATGCGTCTTATATCCCTTCACTCCCGCAGCCGACAGGCCAAAAGATAAAATGGCTTGTTATCGTCAACAATCCCTTATCCGAGGGAATCACAATTTATTCTGTATCTCTCGCTCACACAACTGACAACGAACTACAGACAACGGACAACTTACAATGGCCTTTCTCACGAATATCATTCCCACCACTTTGAAATTGAACTGCTCCACTCGCTGTTTTAATGCTTCTGAATTGGTGGTTTCGCCGTTGTGCGTAAACGCCTGAAGTAAACTGGCAACCAATAGCTTTCAATTTGTTGACATCACGCCATGCGTTAAGCATTAAAAGTTATTGATCAACAAAAGCGAGATATACAATTTGCTCATTATCCGAGATCAATAGCGATCAGTCACCTTGGGATAAATGCGCTCTCATTCTTAAATACATCACGGCCATCATCCGTGCTTTTCGAAGGGTTTAAATCGCCTTTGGTTATTATTTGATCACCGCAGCCTTAGTCATAGCCGTCTCGCCGGTGCCGGTCTTGATGTAAATAATATATACGCCATTCAGTACCCGATATCCCTTATCGTTGGTAGCATCCCAGACCACATCGCCATCGTGCGGGCCTTTTCTTCCCTGGGGATCACTGGCGCGGTAACTCCGAGACCAAACCAGTTCTCCAACCAGCGTATAAATTTTGATGTCCACGTCAGTGTCCTGGGTCAAATAATAAGTAATGGTCGTGGTGGGACGGCTTGGACTGCCAAATGGGTTCGGATAATTGGCAAAATATTCTTTTAAATTATCCGCTTTGATCAAGCAAAAATCAGAAGCCAATTTCAAATTGGCGCCTGATTGGTCTAATAGGTTCTTCAATTGTGGCCGATTGAATGTCAATGCCTCTTGAACGAAGATGTTGCTATCGCCATTGATTGAAAAACATACGCTATTGATCGTCGGTTCGGCAGCGATATCGATGATCACATCGATAGAATCAGCGCGGCCCGGATGCACTGTATCTGGCTGGGAAAGCACCAATGGGATGACAGCGCCAGTATTGAAACTAGTCACTTGACCGTAGATACGATCGTGATCATGGTAATCTGTGACAGCGACTCTAGAAATTACCTGAGCTGGATTTTCGATGGGATTTCCCAAACGATCTTTGATGACGAGATTGAAGCCGTTCAGGATCACATTATTAGAGAATTCATCTTCCTGCTGATTGAAGATGCGAATTCCCATCATGGGAACCTGCGTTTGACCTTTGACCACAGTGTTCGGCGTGCGATTGATGTCGATGGTTGAAATGATCACTGTTTTCCGAATGGTCTCAATTGCAAAGAAACTGCGCCGCTTTTCTTGCCAGAAATGAGCTTCCGCTCCTGAATTTTCGTCCTTTGGACCCAGGGTAGCAGGAACGCGGACCTCAATGGTCGCCGCAGGCATCGGCTGAGCTGGCGCTTCAATGAGCCATTCCACTTCCTGATGCCCAGTGGTCGCCCGTCGTAATGGGTCCTGGGTGGTATAATTTGCCGGGAGCACCAGTTCGAGATAATATGGATCGTTGGTAAAGCTGGCATCGCCATAATTTTCCAGATGGGCGCGAACAGTGAACTTCTGGCCAACTGATACTTTTCCATCAGTAGCTCCCATGGGCGAGACAATGGCCGCAATCACCTCTGCCTCAGCTCGACGAATCACCGCGAACGAAAGACCGACAGTATCGCTTTGGATCAGAACCGTTTCGTCCTGCTGGTCATAACCCCAGGCATAAACCTGGACATCAGCTCGGGACCTGGCATCTACCGGCGCATTCAAACGCCATTGCACCGATTCGCCGGAACGGAACGATTGAGTCGGTTTGATATCAGCGTCAAACGAGAAGTCGCCCGGCAACAATCGCGCCCGCAAGCTATCTACCCCAATAGCAGTCACATTGGCTTCTACCCGAATGATCTGCTGGGTTGAGATGACGCCATCCACAGCACCAGCGGGTCCCAGCAATTTCAACGCGATGCCGATGCTGCCGCCGCTCACAGTCGCTACGTCCAGCCGAGTAAATGTACTATCGTCATCGAATGCTGGCAGATTGGTGTTTTCATCGTTCGGCTTTTTGAGATATTTGATAATTATGGGCGAAGTGGAAGTCGGAACATCCGGGGCAATTAAGTTCCATGTCAGCGCGCTATCGACGACAAAACTTTTCACCAGCGTATCCGTTGTATCGGCAAGCCGACAGCCAGTCGACCCCAGATTGAGCTCCAATTCCCCGGCGCCAGCAACGCCGGCCACGCCATAATTTTTGATTTCAACTTTGATCCCAAACGGTCGACCGACACGTAGTTTGCCGTTTTTGGCCGCCTCGGGATAGGCAATGCCTCGCACAAATTTCAGCTTGGCGCGGGCCACGGTTTTCACCCAGAGCGAATCCAAATATACCTTCGGCGTACCGCGCTCCTTCGCGGTGATCCGAATCTGAAACAATCGAAAATCTCCATCTGGAACCGGCGGGGCATCGATGCTCCAGTAAACTGGGACGCCTTTCTGCACCGATTGGGTCGGATTTATTGTGGAATGGAAATTATAAGTTGGCTCAGCATCAGGCAAAATGAGCGTCGCAGTCACATCTTTCAAATTGTCTGAAAATTGAATATCAGATTTTACCTTGAATGTCTGATAAGTGGAAACAATCCGATCCGTCGCACCAGAGGGTTCTGCGATTACCGTCTTATAGAGGATATTGGTCGCCAATGTGCGAACCACTATGGTATCGGTGCGCTGCGCCACCAGTGCGCGCTGGTCGATGTTCTTGTCTTTCGGCGCAACATCGATCGCGAGGATGATCGTATCCGGCCCCGAAGCATATTCTGGCGTAACAATGGTCCATTCGAGCTCTTGATTCGGCTTAAATAACTTGATGTGGCTATTAGGAATGCTGTCGGAACCGACAATAATCCGATAGTCTTTGGGCACAGAGAGTCGTAGCACACCGCTATCATCGACGTCGGCTGGCATGACTCCCAAATTTCTCACTAGCGCCTTTACTTGGAAGCTCTGATTGGTAGTGAATACGCTGTCTATCGCCCAGGCCGTCAGCGCAAGTTTGGCAGAATCATATACCGCAATCCGTGCTTTATTGTTGGCAGTGTTATCGATATCTGCCGGAAGGCCGGTATCAAACTCAATCGCCGACTCGATCGCCGAAGTGAACACCTCATTAAGGTCGGTCTGATTGGGATTGGCGATGACATCAAAATCAGCGAAACGGGTTTCATTGTATTCGATTGATGGGATCGAAAGCTGTGGCTGAGTGATGATCGAGCCTCCAGTATTGGTAAGCTTGACCCTCACATCCTTCACCTTCTTGCGTCCCAGATTTTGGAGTGTCAGTCTCACTGCAAAGTTTTGTCCCCGATTTACCAATCCCTTTGCGCCATCATAATTATTGCAGAGCACCTCGGTGCGCAATAATTGCACTGCAGCAGATGAACGGATGAAAAAGTCCCGACGAGCAGGTGAAATGAGCAGTTTCTGATTATTGCGATCGTTAGCTGACAAGACCGCTTCGATGCTTGCTGGCCCGGCATTGGTGGGAGAAATCGTTACCGTATAAACCAAAGTGTCGGTCCGGCCGCCTGATAAAATGAGCCCTCCTCCCTGCAATTCCATCGGGGGAGCGATAATATAGTCATGATGATCGATGTTATTCACTTTGATCACAATATTCTCTGGAGCTGGAGCTTGGATCGCTGCGGCCGCCATGCCTGTGTTGCGAACAACCAATGCTATTTTCCACGGTTCGATCTGCGAAGCTCGGATCGTATCCGGTGAGATCACATTGGTGATCTGAAATGTAGCAGGGTTCTGGATCACAACGCTCTCGGTCGAATCGGATGCCGATTCATAGATCACGGCTGCAGGCTCTTTAGTGTTCTGCGCTTCTGCTGAAGTTATTTTCACTTGAAAGACCTCGGTTGCGGCGGCAGATGAATCAGCTTTGATGCTAAAAGCTTGCTCCTTCCGTCCGCCATTGCCAGTAATATCTGTGAACACTTTGCTCATTCCTCCAGGGATTGAACCCCGATTGGAAGTCATGGTCACAGTCGCTTGCTTGATTTCGTCTTGGCCATTGTTCTCAAGTGTCACAAGCAATGAGAAGACCTGACCGCGATTGACAAATGGCGCATTTTGTGCCTGATTAATAACAGAGACGATCTTGAGCCGCGCAGGTTGTTCAATCACGATTGGCGTAGTCCGCTGAAAAGTCGCCACAGTGGTATCACCACTCGTGGTCTGAACCCCAGTGACTCGAGCTGAAATGAAACAGTTGCCCGTCGTCATGGTGGTCCCATCGATAATATAGGTCAATGTATCGATCGTACCTCCCGGCAGGGTTAGCCGACCGCTATTGAGCGCTGTCGGATATTTGATTACGAAATCATTTGCCAGGCTGAACGTTAAAAATGTTTTCGTCGGCTGCAATACCATTGCGATATCCGACCCGCCTTCGTTATTCAATATCACTTTCACCGTCCAATCCTGTCCCTGATTTCGGGTCACGCTATTCTGAGACGGAATCAGGTTGGTGATCCGCAAGGCCGCAGGCTCCTGAACGATGATGCCGGCATACGTTTCATCGATGCTGATCGGATTACCCGAAGCTTGATCTCTCAAGAACGGTTTGCCAGTAATAACCACTTGCCCAACGCTTGAGCCGGTCTTCGTGACGATAAACTTCAGCGTATCGATTCCACCAGCCGCAAGCAAATTTGTGCCGGATTTTTGAAATTTAGTGGGCTTCACCACTGAGTATTGGGAGCTGATATTGTTGCCTACCAGGAAAAACGCCACGGAAGCGCTATCCAATTTGACCACGGTCCCGCCCTTGTTTTCGATGACCATAATCAACTGCCATGGCATGGTCTGATTTTTGGTTACCACCGATTGGGACGGTGAAAATTGCTTGATGCCCACTAATGGTGCTGGTTTGACTTGCCATTTATGCGTGGTATCAGCAACATTGACCACTACAGTAGTCCCAGAGTTTGCGTCACTTCCAGTTAATCGTCCATTAATTACCACCTCTCCCAATGATGCTCCTGTGCTTACGCTCACCAGATAATTAAAAATCTGGGGAACAGCGGTTCCAGGCACAACGGTTGGGTTATTGGGTGCAGGGACAATCTGGTACTCACTGGTTACATCCTTCCCAAAGTTATTCGACCAGAAACTTAGGGCAGTAGAGCTAATATTGGCACTCGCTTGCCCTTGATTCAACACCCTCATTGAGACAGCGACATTGGCCCGACCTTGTGCTACTTCACTCAATAACGAATTGATACGGGTAATTCTGAGCAGCGGTGGCGTCTGCACCTCCCATTTATGCTTGGTCACGGCAAACGTATCGGTCACAGTCACACTGCTGATCTCGCCCGAAATCCAGGCGTCAATGGTCACTGTATCGGTCTTTGCCGTACCACTCACTGAGACATTAAATGTAAGGGTTCGATTGGCCCCTCCTGGGATGCTGGTGATCCCATCGGTGCGCACCACACTGGGAAAATCTGCATTGCGATTCTCAAATAAAGGCGCTGGACCTTTGAAAATCAGTCCAGCGGACAGATTGGTGATCGTGCTGGTCCCAAGGTTTTGAACGACAACATCCACGGGCACATTGGCCTGGCCCCGTGAGACTGCCGTCTTGCTGCTTGAGATTGAAACAATATTGAGATTGCTCATTGTCACCACGACATTGCCCACTGCGCTGCCATTAACACTGCTCACACTGACATATGCTGTCCCTCCAACAGTGGCGGATCGCAACGTGAATTGAATCTTGCCCGAATCATCGGCAGCCACCTGCACTCCTTGAATGAGCGGGTTGACATCCGTCGTGGTGATGGTCCCCAGCGTTGTGGTCACTGTAAATTGGGTATTTTTAGCAATGGTATTTCCATCAGCATCCTTGATCTTTTCAGAGCTGATGATTGATGTGCTCGAGCCATTCGCTGGAATAACTGATGGATTAGCGGAAAGCAATATCACGCCCACCGGTGCACCGGGAACAATGGTGATTATGCCCGTAGAATCATCGATCGCCGTGGGATGATCTGCGATGATCCGTCCCGAGGCAGGTGCCTTGGTTGGCTGGAAATTAACCGATTTACCGGTATCATTCACACTTGGCGTCAAAATCCCAATCGACCGCCACTGGACGCTCACATCGCCAATGAAATTCTTCCCTGCATCGTAGCCAGCGCAATAGAGCACCAAATTCTGATCGGCTGTGATCGTCGTATTGCCCAATTCGATTCCTGCTCCATCGGGTGCAGTCCTGACTTTTACATAAGCAATGCTGCCAACAGTGATCGTTCCAGTGGAATCGGACTGAAGGCCAGTGGAATCAGCGTGAATTTTGCCCGAGGTTCCAGGTGTCTTGGGATCGAATACCGTAAACCGACCTAACGTCGGTGAAGGCTGGTCGAGCGTCCCGCTCGCCCTCCAATTCGAGATGATGTCGCGGACATAATTATTGTAGGCATCGTACCCAGCCGCATACAGGGTAATCTTATCATCCAATGACATATTCAATGCCCCAACTTCGACACCGCTGCCACCAGCCGCGTCACGAATTTTTAATAAGACTGGATTATTGGGGATGACATTGAAGAAATTCGATTGACCGAGTTTTCCCGAGCCACTGGCCACAATATATACATCGTTCTGCTTCTTCGTAATCCGAACATTGCCAGTCCACTCGCCACTTGTGAAATTCGTCGTGCTCGTCGGAGTGATCGTCCCAGTATTATCGGTCAAAATAACCGAAGAATTATAGCTGGTCACCACGTTGTTATAAATATCCTTGGCCTTAATGGTGATCGGAAACGAAACGCCTGCTGTTTTGGGGCTTGGGATATTGGCGAATTCAAAATGGTCAAGCACATTATGAACAACGGAAAAAGCATTGGATTGGCCTGCTTTCCCACTGCTTGTAGCGGTGATTTGATTGTTGCTCCAGCTCTTAGTAATCGTGACATTGCCCTGCCAGACACCATTCACAAAATTTCCAGTCGTCGTTGGACTGATTGTCCCGCTCAAATCCGATAGCGCAGCAGTCCCAGTGAATCCAGTAACCGTATTATTATCTTTGTCCTTTGCCGTGATCGTAATTTGGAATGGCACACCAGCGGTTTTTGGGCTGGTAATATTATCGAAGACAAAATGATCAACCGAACTAGCAATGACATTGAATAGATTGGATTGACCGGTTTGAGAACCGCCGGTGTTGGTTACCGTGATTCGATTGTTCTGTCGAACCTGCGTGATCGTCACATTCCCAGTCCATTTTCCAGCACTGAAATTCCCACTAATTGTCGGAGTGATGGTATTGGTTAAATCTGAGATGTTTACCGTGCCAGTAAATTGCGTAGCGATATTATTATAGGCATCCAATGCGGTTACAGTGATGGCAAATGGTTCGCCAGCCGCTTGGGTGCTGATATTACCGATCTGAAAACTCGCCAAAGCACCGGGGTTCACGTTAAAGATATTCGATTGCCCACTCTTACCGCTCTGGGATGCAGTGATCGTCACATCCGTTTGGCTTTTCGTGATGGTCACGTTCCCAGTCCAACTACCGTTGGAGAAATTCGAAGTTACCGCGGGCGAAATTGTTCCAGTAGGATCCGATAAATTGGCGGTTTGGAGGAAAGAGGTCACTTGATTGCCGTACGGGTCCTCAGCATAGATGGTGATGGAAAAGGGATTACCCGCTACCTGGGGGCTTGGGATAGCCTGAAAGCGGAAATGATCTAACCCTGCCGGGGAAATATTAAAAGCATTTGACGTACCAGCCTTCCCACTGCTCGTCGCTGTGATTGTATTTCCAGTCCGACTTTTGGTGATCGTCACGTTGCCCGACCATTGCCCACCAGTGAAATTGGTGGTCGTTGTCGGGCTGATGGTGTTGGTCAAGTCTGAAAGTGTGGCAGTGCCAGTAAAGCTGGTCACTAAATTATTGTTCTTATCTTCAGCACGAATGGTAATCGCGAACGGCTGACCAGCCACTTGATTGTTGATGGTACTGATAACAAAATGATCGATTGAACTAGAAATGACATCGAAACCATTGGAATTCCCGGTCTCGCTGCCCCCCTGTCGAACCACAGTAATCACATCGTTGCTATTGGCCTGGGAGATAACCACATTGCCAGTCCAACGGCCGTTGCTGAAATTACCGCTCTCCGTTGGACTGATGGTATTGGTCTTATCCGAAATGTTGACTTTACCAGTAAATTGGGTTGCTGTATTGCCGTAATTATCCTGCGCCGTCACCGCAATCGCAAATGGGACCCCGGCCGCTTGTGTAGATATGGTCCCAATCACAAAATGATGGAGGTTGGCAGGATTGATATTAAATTTATTGGACTGCCCAGATTTTCCTGAGCCAGACACATTAATAATGTTATCTGTATAGGTCTTGGTGATCGTTACCTGACCAGTCCACTCTCCACTGGAGAAATTGGTGGTCACTGTTGGGGTAATGGAGTTGGTGCTTTCACTGAGATTCACTGTGTTGATGAAAGAAGTAACTTTATTCTCATACACATCTTCAGCGGTAATGGTGATAGAGAACGGTTGCCCGGCCACCTGCGGGCTCCCAATGGTCGAAACCCGAAAATGATCCAGACTTGCTGGATTGACATTGAACGAATTGGATATCCCAGCCTTTCCGCTGCTCGTAACGGTGATGGTGTTATTTGTCCGGCTTTTAGTGATAGTGACGCTTCCCGACCATTGTCCTCCTGAGAAACTACCAGTTGTGGTTGGATTGATGGTATTCGTCAAGTCGCTCAGCGAGGCGACCCCAGTGAAATTGGTCACCAGATTATTATTGCTGTCTTCGGCGCGAATGCTGATGCTGAACGGCTGCCCCGCCACTTGATTACTGATGCTTGAGATCACAAAATGATCGACTGAACTGGAGATGACGTCGAAGCTGTTCGAACTTCCGGTCTCACTCCCCCCTTGTCGCACCACGGTGATAACATTATTAGCATACGCCTGAGCGATGACCACGTTACCAGTCCATTGCCCATTAATAAAATTGCCGCTGGCCGTTGGGCTAATCGTATTGGTTTTATCGGAAATATTGACCTTACCGGTGAATTGAGTCGCGGTGTTCCCGTAATTGTCCTGAGCGGTCACGCTAATCGCGAACGGTGAACCAGCCGATTGGGTCGTGATGGTTCCCAGTACAAAATGGTGTAGGCTGGCAGCAATGACATTGAACCCATTGGATTGCCCCGTCTTGCCCGCTCCTGTCACTTGAATTACATTATCGGTAATGCTCTTGGTAATCGTCACATTGCCAGTCCATTCACCACTTGAGAACGCGCTCGAAACTGATGGAGTGATACTCCCGCTATTGTCACTCAGATTCACCGTTCCGGTAAAACTGGTGGCTTTATTATTATATGCGTCCTCAGCAGTAATTGTAATCGAAAAAGCTGTGCCAGCGACCTGGGGGCTAGTGATCGATGAAAGGCGAAAATGATCCAATGCGGCAGGATCCACATTAAAGGCGTTCGATGTGCCAGTTTTTCCAGCGCTGCTGGCGGTGATGGTATTCCCTGCTCGGCTCTTCGTAATCGTCACGCTGCCACTCCATTGGCCCCCAGTGAAGGACCCCGTTGTCTTCGGGGTGATAGAACTTGTTAAATCGCTGATCGAGGCAGTTCCATTGAAGCTGGTCACCAAATTATTGGCCGCATCTTCGGCGCGAATGGTAATGCTAAATGGCTGGCCAGCTATCTGATTGCCGATAGTTGAAATCACAAAATGATCCACCGCACTGGCAGTCACATCAAAATTGTTCGATGTCCCGGTCTCAGTGCCTCCTTGCCGTGTCACAGTAATGGCGTTATTGGTATAGGCTTGGGTAATTGTCACGTTGCCAGACCATTGGCCATTAGCGAAATTATCGCTTAGCGTCGGACTGATCGTATTGGTTTTATCCGAAATGGTCACCTTGGCAGCAAACTGAGTGGCTATATTATTGTACTGATCCCGAGCGATCACTGTGATATTGAATGGGATATTTGATTGCTGGCTACTGATATTATTGAGGCTGAAATGATGCAATGCGGCAGCCTGGACGTTAAATTTGTTTGAAGTGCCATTTGCGCCTCCCTGCGTCGCAGTGATCTCTACATCATTCTGGGCTTTTGTGATTGTCACGTTGCCAGTCCATTCACCATTACTGAATGGTCCGCTAGCGGTCGGAGACAAACTGCCAGTATTGTCGGAGAGCGTTGCAGTTCCAGAAAATGAAGTGACGATGTTCTCATAATTATCACGGGCCGAGATCGTGATCGAGAACGGCTGACCGGCGGTTTTGGGACTCGTTATCGTGGCGAAACTAAAATGCGTCAATGAATTCGACTGAATGTTAAATAAATTGGAGCTGCCCGATTTTCCCGCACCCGTGGCTGTGATTTTGTTATTTGTATAACTTCGGGTAATGGTCACATCACCAGTCCAAACCCCATTGACGAAATTGGTCGTCACAATCGGGCTTATCGTCCCAGAGAGATCGCTTAGATTAACCGTACCATTATAGCTCGTTACAGTCGCATTATTTGCATCCTTCGCCGTGATGGTCACGGCAAATGAGACTCCAGCGGTCTTCGGGCTTGCGATATTTGAGATCTCGAAATGATCGATATTGCCGGCGATGACATCGAAGCTGTTGGATGTCCCGGTTTGAGAGCCACCAGAATTTGTGACTGTAATTTGATCCCCATTCCTCACCTGAGTAATGGTGACATCGCCGCTCCACTGTCCCAGATCAAACGCCCCGCTGGCATTCGGTGTGATAGTCCCGGTGAGGTCTTGGATCGAAACGGTACCATTGAAGTTGGTAACTCGGTTTTCGAAGGTATCTTTTGCTGTGACGGTAATTGCAAATGGGACTCCGGCAGCTTTGGTCCCGATCGTCGCGATCGAAAAATGGTCTAGGCTGGCGGGCTCGATGTTAAATGGGTTAGATTGACCAGTGATAGAACCCCGGGTTGCAGTGATCGTCACATCGCTCTGGCTTTTCGTAATCCGAACGGCGCCAGACCATTGACCTTGTGCAAAATTTGAAGTTGAGGTCGGATAAATGGACCCAGTCGCATCATTCAATGTGACCGCGTTCGAAAAAGAGGTCACTCGGTTACCATAAATGTCCTCAGCGGTAATTGTGATTTGAAAAGATTGACCGGCAAAATGGGGACTGGAGATAAATGCAAACTGGAAATGATCGAGATCATGCGCATTGACATTGAAATCGTTAGAAGTCCCACTCTTGCTCCCATAAGTGACGGAAATTCGATTGGCCAACCAGCTCTTGGTGATCATGACGTTTCCAATCCACTCTCCCTGGTTAAAAGGTCCAGTGGTATTGGGACTAATCGTATTGGTTAAATCGCTAAGGGTTGCGGTCATACCAGTGAAATTGCTTACAGTATTTCCATGAGCATCCTTGGCCACGATCCTGACCTGGAACATAACGCCAGCCGTTTGAGGACTTCCAATGGGGTAGAACTCAAAACGGTCAAGGGTATTAAAACCGACATCAAAACCATTAGATGAGCCCGATTGTGTTCCATTGGCTGTCCGCTGCACTCGGATTATGTTATTTGTTTTAGCCTTAGTTATAGTGACATTTCCAGCCCAATAACCATCGACAAAGTTGCCGCTCACAGTAGGAGTCAGCGTTCCCGTGTCATCACTGATGTTCACCGTTTCATCAAATTGATCCACTTGGTTATTATACTGATCTCGGGCTGTAACTTCGATCAAAAAAGGCACGCCAGCGGTTTGGGAAGCAATCGATGCGAGTTCGAAATGATCCACGCTATTAGCTTGCACATTAAATGATTGCGATTGGCTAGAGACGCTGTTCGCTGAAACTGTGATCCTAACATCCCTCTGTTTTTTCGTGATGGTGACAGTCCCCGCCCACTGTCCACCGCTAAAAGCGCTGGTCATGGTTGGTGCGATGCTGCCAGTATTGTCCGAAAGTGTCGCCGAATTGGTAAAGGTGGTTACAATATTATTATAAGCATCTTCTGCGGTAATGGTGATTGGAAATCCGATCCCTGCGGTCTGTGGGCTGGAAATGGGCTGAAAAGCAAAATGATGCAAACTGCCTGGACTCACCACAAATGTGTTTGAATTTCCGGTCTTGTTTTGGCTGGTTGCAGTAATTTTATTGTCCGCATGGGTCCGAGTAATGAGGACTGTTCCGTTCCAGACTCCTGAGATAAAATTGGTGGTCGTATCTGGAACGACCGATCCGGTGAGGTCTGATAATGCGACTACCCCGTTAAAAGAAGTGACCGTGTTATTATAAAAGTCTTTAGCAGTGATCTTGATAGAAAAGTTGCTCCCAGCAACCTGATTAGGAATTGGGTCAAATTTAAAAGTAGCTAAGCTACTATGAGTAATGACGAATGTCGCAGATGAACCAGAATCGATGACCGTGTCATTTTTCTCCAACGTCTCAATCGTGACGAAATAACCAGAGGCAGCCAGCGTATCATTTCGAATGATGGCGACTTTTAGGCCGACGACTTTATCGCCTGAAATCAAATTGCCAGTCGAATCTCGCACCACGGTGATGACGCTGCCGCTCCCAGTAGCCGTTAGCCCACCATTGAGCACCAGGGGATCAGTGGCACTGGCAATCTCCGCCTCAGCAACGTTGAACCCAACTGGAAAAGTAATTCGGATTTTTCCATCGGCTGGCAAGCCGACAACCGAACCATTACCGACGGTTGATGTTCGAAATGAAAAGGTATAAATCGTAAAGGCACCGGCCTTGTTATCGGAAGGGGTTGCGATCACTGAGGTCAACTGACCAGCTTGAACTAAACCTGATATACTAAAAATAAAAATCACTAACCAGGACAAAGACTTCCAATTCATCTTGTTTACCTCACCAATTTTTTATTAGGCAAAATAATCTAAGTAAATCGACCAGCGCTGAAAGGCGAAGATGCAGAATCTCGGGTCATGTCTGTTGTAGGGAATTGAGCATCATGTGCTCTTTGATAATACTAAGTCGCTACAAATATTATGCCGTGTTCATTTTTTGTTATTGTCTTTTTTTCGTCCTGCAAATCAATATTAATAAAAATTTTTAAAGACAATGCTGGATCTAGAATTTATCAAGAATGTAACACTGTCTCTTTATAATACAGGTTTCGTTAATTTTTTTTAAACTTCGAGGTAGCCAATCCATGAGAAATGATCTGACCAAATATTTGCCATCCTAAGAATTACTCATGGCGGGTTATTTTCAAATTAATGCCGCGATTCGGTTTGCACCAACTCAAACAGATCAAAATATATAAAAAAAAATTGAAACATGAAAGCAAATATTAAGCCGATTTAAAAATGACTACCAGTGGTTAAAATTTTCCCTTGACATATTAATCGAATTTCTATATATTACACCAAATTCATATTAGCTCCGCTATTTTAAGCTAAGGCCTTGATCTTAACAACCTAAAGTGACCTCGATGCGCAAAAATTGCTCCATCGCAGACTATCCAATTTCTCTCATTTTAACTTCATGTGCTTTTTATATAAACCGAAATCCGTAGCTATGCATTTGCAGCGCTTATCAGTATTGAATCCATCAACGAATTTTTAAATTCAGTTTACGGGAGGAAAAATATGCCCAAGAATAAGCTCGCAAATTACTCGACCTTCCAATTGACTGCTTTAGTGATTCTAAGAATGATGATCGGTTGGCATCTGCTTTATGAGGGCATTTCAAAACTCATAAATCCCTATTGGTCATCGGCAAGCTATTTGATGGAATCGAAGTGGATTTTCTCTGGCTGGTTTCAATCCATCGTTGCGAATCCCACGGCATTAAAGGTCGTTGATTTTTTGAACGAATGGGGACTGGTCGCAATCGGCCTTGGGCTGATTGCTGGGATATTGACTCAAGTCGCCACGATCGCGGGCCTGGTGTTATTGCTGCTATATTATCTTGCAACGCCTCCGCTAGTTGGCTTGAGCTACTCGATTCCGAGCGAGGGAAGCTATCTAATTATCAACAAGACGCTAATCGAAGCCGCTGCTTTGTTGGTCCTGGCAGTTTTTCCAACAGGCAAAAAGATCGGTTTCGATGCATTGTTTTTCAAAAAATGAGAGATAACATGTGTGCATCAATCCGAATCATCAAAGTGATAAATTTGCCTTGAGGAATGATTAAATCGAAAATTTTTTATCGAGCTTTTTAAACATGAGGAGGCTAAATCCAATGAGTCAGGAAAACGAAAGAGAACAAATAGAGTTGAGTTCCAGCAAAAAAACTGGAGTGAAACGAAGGGATATCCTGAAAGGCTTGGCCACATTGCCGATTTTTGGAGGCTTCATCTATGCATTCCTGGTGAAACGCTCCAAAGATAGCACTAAAAAACAAGCGATTTTAGAGGAACTTGGCATCAAGCCGATATCACCGGCAGAACAAGCTCCAACTGTTAAGCCTTCTGCCCCAGCAGTGATCACTGGCAAGCCGAGTGAGACGATTCGTCTGGGAATTATCGGCAACGGTGGCCGGGGCGAGAGCCTGATTCGCGCGGCCGGCTTTGCCCATCCGGATTGGATCGAAGAACAACGGAAAAAAGCGCAGGAGAACAAGTTGCATACCGGACTGCGCGATTGGTTGAATCAGGACGATCTGAATGTGGTTCTCACCGCTGTGTGCGATGTATTCGATGTTCGAGCGGAACGGGGGCTGGCTGCTGCTAAAAATGAGCTCCGTCCTGGGGGTGCTTCTCGACCTTTGCCTGGGGCAAAGCGCTTTCGACATTATCAGGACCTGCTCAATAGCCCAGATGTTGATGCTGTCATCATCGCGACACCTGACCACTGGCACGCGCAGATGGTCATCGATGCTGTGGCAGCAGGCAAGCATGTCTATTGCGAAAAATGCATGACGCGAACGGAAGAAGAAACGCATAGAATGTACGCCGCTGTAAAAAACTCTAACATCGTCTTTCAATTAGGCCATCAGAACCGACAATTAGAGAGCCATGAGAAAGCCAAAGAGCTAATCCAGAAGAATATTTTGGGCAAGATCACGCTGGTCGAAACGACCACCAACCGTAATTCCCCCGATGGTGCGTGGTATTATGAAATTCACGAAAAGGGTAGCCCCGAGACGATCGATTGGGAACTTTTTCAAGGGCCTGCGCCTCATAAAGTGCCATTCAGTCTCGAACGTTTCTTCCGCTGGCGCTGTTGGTTCGATTACGGGACAGGGCTTTCGGGTGACCTGCTCTCTCACGAATTTGATGCGATCAATCAGATTCTGGAATTGGGTATTCCAAAAACAGCGGTCGCTTCGGGCGGAATTTATTATTTCAATGAGTCCTGGCCTAAAAAAGATGAATATAAGATGACGGAAATGCGCGATGTCCCTGATGTGTTTAACGTCGTTTTTGAATACCCAGACCGCGACCTGACCCTGATTTATAGCGCCACCTTAGCCAGCAATAAGGAGCGCGGTAAGCTGATCATGGGGCATGATGCGTCATTGCGCGTAGGTTGGGACCTGGAGGTCTATGCGGATCGGGAATCCACCCGCTATAAAGAGAAAATCGATAAAGGCATGATCGATCCATCGCTGCCATTGTTCACCTATACCCCTGGTGCCAAAGGAGTGGATGCCATTACTTCCGCCACTCAGAAATATTTCGCCAGCCGTGGCCTGCTTTATACCTATCGTGAAGGCAAACGGGTGGATACAACTTTTCTCCACATCAAAGATTGGTTGGATTGCATCCGCAATGGCGGAAAGCCCAAGTGCGATGTCGAGCAGGGATTCCAAGAAGCCATCACCTGCCATATGGCGACTCAATCCTATCTGCTGGGACGAAAGGTGGAATGGGATCCTGTGGCGAGGAAGATTGTTTGAATTGAAAAAATAACCAAATCCCAAACTCCAAATATCTAACAATAGTCAATGGCCGAATTCCAATTTTCAAACCCTTTCGAATCAATAAGTGCTTGGAGCTGGGAAAAGTGAGTTTTGCGATTTGGTTGGGATTTGGGTTTTGGAGTTTGGAATTTACAGATATAACCGCTAAGATGCAGAAAGATCAACAATCATTTCTTTGCTCCTTAGCGGTTACGCGTGAACTAAAAAGGAAAGGTCAATTTATGGGTGAAAATCTGAATAATCCAAAGTCTATTACTGCTGCCAAAATCCAGCTCAGCATCATGATGTTTCTGCAATATGCTATCTGGGGCGCCTGGGCGCCTGTGCTGTCTGCTTATTTAATGAACAATCTGGGATTCAGCGGAACCCAGGTCGGCTTCATTTATAGCCTGCTGCCGCTGGCAACGATCATTTCACCATTCATTGGTGGACAAATTGCTGACCGCTATTTTCCTACTCAATATGTACTCATGTTCTTACAATTAATCGGCGGCGGATTGTTGATTGCCATGTCCTTTATTACCGACTATACTGCTCTGGCCTGGCTGATGTTCATCTATTGCGTTTTTTACGCCCCTACTCTTGCCTTGACCAATTCCATCGCCTTCATCAATTTAAAAAATTCAGAAAAAGAATTCGGCGCAATTAGGGTCTGGGGAACCATCGGTTGGATCGCAGCAGGAGTGATCTTGATGGTTTGGCGTACCTTGGCTAAATCGACCCCCGCCATTGGCTTGCAGGGCGATACGCTGTTTCTGGCAGGTGTCTTTTCGATCATCATGGGGCTCCTGTCATTCAAGTTGCCGCACACGCCGCCCAAAAAAGAAGCTGCTAAACCCTGGGCATTTTTAGAAGCCATCAAAATGCTCAAGGACACCAATTTCCTGATTTTTGCCATTATCTCGTTTGTGGTCGCCACCGAGCTGCAATTCTATTATGTTTTGACCTCTCCATTTTTAACCTCGACGAAGATTGGCGTGGCAGAATCGGCCGTTTCTGGGGTGATGGTCATTGCCCAGATTGCCGAGATTTTTGTGATGGCATTCTTGCTGCCCTGGGTGATTGAGAAATATGGCATCCGAAAAACCATGGTGTTCGGCATCTTAGCCTGGCCCATTCGCTACATTATCTTTTCCATCGGCTATCCCTCCTGGCTGGTAATCGCTTCGCTGGCACTGCATGGCTTCTGTTATGTGTTCTTCTTTGTCGCCGCCTATATTTATGTGGACAAAGTCGCCCCCGCTGACATCCGAGCCTCGGCCCAGAGTCTGATCGCCATCGTCATTCTCGGATTCGGCAATTTTGTCGGGAGCAATTTTTCAGGTTGGATTCAGAAATTGTTCACAACTGATGCTGGCACCAATTGGACGAAGGTTTTTATCGTGCCGACTATATTGACAATTTTGTGTGCCGTGATTTTTATGCTGTTTTTTAGGGATGAAAAAGTGAAAAGCAGGTAATTTGGCGACTGGGGAATTAGGAATCGGGATCGATTCTGAATATTGCCACGACCACTTTAAAAGAGGAAATTAAATAATTCATAGATAATATAGCGAGCTGAAGAATGAACACTCTCCCATAGAAATGAAATCCCACCGAATCTCTTCATTTCGTTTCTATGGCATTCCAATTCTGTGGGAGAAAAAAGATTCTTATCAAGGAGGCCAAATATGCACAAAAAACCTTTAGGCGTCGGCTTTGTCGGTGGCGGTTTTGTTGGAAAATTTCATATCCGCTCATTTGTTGGCGTCCGTGATGCAGATGTTTTGGGCGTTGTGGGAGCGCGCAATGACAAAACTGCTGAGGAAGCTGCTGCCCTTGCCAGAAAATTGAACGTGGGCGAAGCCAAACCTTATAAAACCATTACCGAGATGGTGGCTGATCCTAAAATCAATGCCATTTGGATTTGCTCGCCCAATTTCACCCGCATCGAAGTGATGGAAGAAATTGCTCATGCAGTTCAAAGCGGCAAAGGCGAGCTGATCGGTGTTTGTTGCGAAAAGCCGCTCGGCAGAAATGTCGCTGAGGCGAAGAAAATGTTGGAACTGGTCCAAAAAGCTGGCTTATTGGATGGTTATTTAGAGAATCAATGTTTTTCGCCAGCAGTCGTTCGCGGCAAAGAGATCGTTTGGGCACGGGGTGTTGCCACGACGGGCAGACCCTACCTGGCTCGTGCCGCCGAAGAGCACAGCGGTCCCCATATGCCCTGGTTCTGGGAAGGCTCGCTGCAAGGTGGCGGAGTTCTGAATGACATGATGTGCCATTCAGTCGAGGCCGCTCGCTTTATGCTCACGCCCCCAGGAGCGGATCGCAATGTGCTTAAACCAATTAAAGTCACTGCTTACACCAATTGCTTGAAATGGCAGGATCCCCATTACGCAAAAATCTTAGCGAAAAACAGCAATGGAAAATTGGATTACACGAAACGGCCGGCAGAGGACTTTGCCCGATCACTCGTCGAATATCAAGATGAAAAAGGAAATAAATTGGTGGTGGAAACAACCACGTCCTGGTGCTATGTGGGCGCAGGCCTGCGGCTCACTATGGAACTCTTGGGACCTGAATATGCGCTGCAAATTAATACCTTAGATTCGGGCCTAAAGGTGTTTTTCAGTCGCAACGTGAAAGGTGAGGCAGGTGAAGATTTGGTCGAAAAACAGAACGCCGAAATGGGATTGATGCCGATTGTCAGTAGCGAGGAGGCAGAATACGGTTATGAGGCTGAAAATCGCCACATGGTGCAATCCTTCCTGGCTGGCAAGCGCCCGATGGAGAACTTCGCCGATGGTGTCAATGTCACTGAATTATTGATGACGGCCTACATGAGCGCTGAACAAGAAAAAACCATCCCGTTCCCACCGCCGGGGCTGGATAATTTCACCCCTGCTGTGGCAAAAGGAGAGTGGAATCCCAGCAAATGACATCAAAAATGAAAAGATGTAGTCCACTTTAGAAGTGGACTACATCTTCAAAATTGAGGTAAAATATGAAAACATTCCTATCATCCCTTTGCATATTGATTGTTCTCTTTTCTTGTACAAAGAAAGATAGACCCGCATCAAAACTTGAGCAAATAACAACCGAGTATCAATCCGTTAAAATCAAACCGTTCCCCATCGCGGTCCAGTCCTGGACATTTCGCAAATTTACTTTTTTTGAGACACTGGAGAAGGTTAAAGCGCTGGGGATCAAATATCTTGAGGCCTATCCAGGGCAAACGCTCAGCAGCGATCAGCCCGATCTTCGTTTCGATCACAATCTCAGCGATGAACAATTGCAAAAAGTAAAAGAGAAGCTGAACGAAATGGGGATTACACTGGTTAATTACGGCGTGGTGGATCTGGGCAAAGATGAAGCAGGCATGAGAAAAGTATTCGATTTTGCCAAAACGATGGGCATCACCACGATCATGGCGGAACCAGAATTTGAAGATTTTCCATTGGTCGAAAAACTGGTTCAGGAATACGACATCCAAGTGGCAGTCCACAATCATCCCCAGCCGTCCCGGTATGCCCTGCCAGACACGGTGTGGAAATACGTCAAAAACCTGGATAAGCGAATTGGCTCCTGCGCTGATACCGGGCATTGGCTGCGATCTGGCGTCGTCCCTGTGGAAGCGTTGCGCTTGTTGAAGAGCAGAGTTTTAAGTATCCATTTGAAAGATTTGAATGAATTCGGCATTCGGGATGCCTATGATGTCCCATTCGGGAAGGGTGTCGCCAATATCCATGATATTTTGGCTGAATTGACATTACAGGACTACAAGGGATATCTGGTCGTCGAGCACGAAAACGAAGCCGAAGCGCTAAATCCATCCCCTTCGATTTCAAAGGGATTGGAATACATTCGAAGCATCACAACGTTTGAGGAGAGATAACCATGTCCTATAAAAATCAATTCCTGCATTTATTCCTGGCCATATTGATCGGTGGAGCGGCATTATTGGGGTGTGCAAAAAAGTCCGAATGGATCGTGCTATTCAATGGCAGCTCAACCGGCGCCTGGCGCGGTTTTCAGCGGCAGGATTTTCCAAGCGGTGGATGGGTCATTGAAAATGGCTCGTTGAAGACTGTGGTTGGCGGCGATCAATGCGATATCATCACCAAAGAGAAGTTTAAAAATTTTGAACTGGAGGCCGAATGGCGGGTGGCTCCTGGTGGCAATAGCGGGATCTTCTATCGGGTGACTGAAGAGTACCCAGCGGTGTGGCAATCCGCCCCAGAAATGCAAGTACTTGACGATAGTCTCCACCGCGATGGCCTGGACCCAAGGACCTCAGCGGGAGCACTCTATGGACTGATTGCTCCCACCAACAAAGCGCTCATGCCTGTTGGCGAATATAATAAAGCAAAAGTAATTGTTCAAGGCAATCATGTTGAGCATTGGCTGAACAATGTCAAAATTTTGGAATATGAATTGGGAAGCGAAGAATTGCAAAGTTTGATTGCGGAAAGCAAGTTCAAAGAATTTGCTGGATTCGCGCGCGCCAGTGAGGGGCACATCGCGCTGCAACACCATGGTGAGGAGGTTTGGTATCGCAATATTCGAATTCGTCCCATTGATTAGTGAGGTAGGCTCGGGACGCTTCGGTATCACGCCTCATTTAGCTGGAAAACAAACCTTTGATTTTGGCCTATTAGATTTCTGCAAACTCAGATAGTTTGCAACATCGAGGTCATACACCTGCGAAGGCAGATATATTTGAAGTTCTTAATCTATTGCAGAGAGAAGACTCTAACATCCGCATGTTAGCGTCAACCTAAGAGCATTATCTCATGCTGCGCGACCGAAGGGAGAGAAGAATCTCCTGATTTAGCGAAAGCGTTTGCATTTATTAAGGGGTTCTTCGCGCTTCGCTCCTCAGAATGACAGCCTCTCCTCATGTATTCCCCTAGGTTGACGCCAAGATGCATCCGCAGGAGTCAGAATCATTGATTCAATATCTGTTTATTATTGTCGAGCAGCCAATTTTATCTAAAGGTGGAGTGCAAAATGCCGATCAACAAGCAAATGTTTCGGTGGGTTATCATCTTATCTTTTTGCATCGCCGTGTTTCCGACGGATGTTTCTCCTCTTCCCAATTTGCCTAATTACCCTACTGTTCAAGCTCCACCAGAGGGTTTTGTACCGCTCTTTAACGGAAAAGATTTGACTGGATGGAAAGGTTTGGTAGGCGATCCTGTGAAACGAAGTCAGATGTCACCTGAGGAGCTTGCGAAAGAACAGGCAATTGCGGACTCGATCATGCGCGCACATTGGAAAGTGGTAGATGGAGTCCTCGTGTTCGATGGTGAAGGATTTCATCATATCTGCACGGCGAAGGATTATGGCGATTTCGAGCTGTTGGTGGATTGGAAGATTCAGAAGAACGGAGATAGTGGCATCTATCTCCGAGGGTGTCCCCAGGTGCAAATCTGGGACCCTGCGCAATGGCCCGAAGGTTCGGGTGGATTGTACAATAACCAGAAGCACCCTAACAAACCGCTGAAATGCGCTGATCGGCCGATTGGGGAATGGAATACTTTTCATATCCGAATAATCGATGATCAAGTAACGGTCTATCTGAACGGCGAATTAGTGGTCGATCAGGTCGTCATGGAAAATTACTGGGAGCGAAACAAGCCCATTTATCCTCACGGACAAATTGAGCTGCAAGCGCACAATACCCCGCTATTTTTCAGAAACATTTTTATCAAAGAAATTCCTCGCAAATCCGATTGGCGTCCTTTGTTCAATGGGAAAAATTTCGAAGGCTGGACCGGCGCAACCGATAGCTATATGATTGAAAATGGAAAAATCGTGTGCTTGGAGCACGGCAGCGGAAATTTGTTCACGAAAGAACAGTTCAGCGATTTTATTTTTCGATTTGAATTCAAGCTCACTCCAGGCGCTAATAATGGCCTCGGCATCCGTTCCCCCTTGAAGGGCGATGCTGCGTACGTCGGAATGGAGCTCCAAATCCTCGATGACTCTGCCGAGCAATATCGCGACTTGAAACCTTACCAGTACCATGGCTCAATCTATGGGGTGGTTCCAGCCAAACGGGGTTTTCAAAAACCAGTCGGTGAATGGAATTTTCAGGAGGTGATTGTCAAGGGAAACCAAATCACCGTCAATTTAAACGGCGAGACCATTGTAGACGTGAATCTGGACATGCTCAGACACCCAATGGATGGCAAAGCCCATCCTGGTTTGAAGCGCAAGAAAGGGCATATTGGATTCTTGGGACATGGATCGAAGGTTGAATTTCGGAACATCATGATCAAAAAATTGGACTAAACCAAGGACAATTCAATTTAGGGAATATGATGTGAAATGGTTGTCAAAGAAATTTATTATTTTGAAAAGCCGGGGACTCAGAATACTGAATTGGTTATTCAGGCTGCGAAGAAGCGAATTCAGGAGCTAAATATTCAGCACGTCGTAGTCGCATCGACAACCGGTGTAACGGCGCTGAAGGTCTGGGATGCACTAAAGGATCTAAATGTTTCTATTGTGTGCATCGGCGAGCATTATGGCTTTTGGGGCGGTGATGAGCAAAAATTTTCTGAGGCGACTCGAAAGGATTTAGAAAGCAAAGGCGTGCGAGTTTTCTTCGGCTCTCATGCGCTCAGCGGTGTCGGACGCTCGATCTCCAACAAGTTCAAGGGCATCAGCCATACAGAAATTATTGCTTATACTTTGCGCCAACTGGGACAGGGAATAAAAGTATGCGTCGAGATAGCCATCATGGCAGCGGATGCGGGATTGATTCCAACCGATCGGGAAGTAGTTGCCATCGCTGGAACGAGCAAAGGCGCTGATTCGGCCATTGTGTTGAAGCCAGCGCATATGCACAATTATTTCGATTTGGAGATCCGAGAGATCATCGCCAAACCCCGACAATGTTGATACTCGCAGCCTATGATCTATTCATCACCGAGAGGATGTAATAGCTGCCAAGTGAATTGTACGAAATCAATGAAAAAAACCGGCAGGAGAAATAGCTGCTAAAATTCATGCGAGCATTTTGAGTTAGCTCTCTCAGGGCAAGCCACGACTAGCCCTCTTTTACCACATGCAGAGCGATCCATGTCCCTCTAATAAATTTGCCTCTGATGACTGAAGCGATCGGTCTCTGAGTCCGACCAATTAATCGACGGGAACTTTATTGGAACTTTAAGGTAAATTGTTCACCCCTTTGGTGTTATTAAGTCGAAATGCGCAAAATAAAAAGGACGTCGAATATGTCAAGTCCAATGCTGCGGGCACAATAGTCTGCGTCATCATGAGAGATGATGGGTTATAAGATTCCTTCATTCGTAGGTCTGATTCTTATATTTCAAATCATATAACTTTTGCTGAAGCCTAAAAAAATGATTCATTCTAAAGGAGCATAGTTTATGGAAATCGTCAATCCTAAATTAGAGAAATATATTTTCGATCTGTTGCCGAAAGAAAATG
Source organism: candidate division KSB1 bacterium (assembly GCA_034506395.1). Taxonomy (NCBI): domain Bacteria; kingdom Pseudomonadati; species Candidatus Zhuqueibacterota bacterium. The sequence continues at coordinate 31,985 of JAPDPQ010000028.1, forward strand.
AAGTTTTAGAGGAAATGTATCAGTATGGAATTGAGCGAAATTTTCCGCTGATTGGTCCGTTGTGCGGTCAATTTTTGCGGCAAATGGCGCTGGTGAGTGGAGCCAAGCGAATTTTTGAAATGGGATCAGGGTACGGCTATTCGGCAGTGTGGTTTGCCATGGGGATGCCTGATGATGGTAGGATCATCTGCACTGATAGCGACCCTGAGAATCGCGAGCGAGCGATCGGCTATTTCAAACGGTTAGGAATTGAGCACAAGATAGAGTTCCATGTGGGCATAGCGCAGGATATTCTGCTACAATTTGCTGGCCCATTCGATATCATTTTTAATGATGTGGACAAGGAGCAATATCCAGAAACGCTGGATCTCGCCATCCCACGCTTGCGAAGCGGCGGGATTTTCATCACTGACAATGGCCTCTGGGACGGAAAAGTGATTGACGCAACGGGTGATATTTATACCGAGGGGGTGAAAAAGTTCAATCAGCTATCCTTTAGTCGCAAAGATCTTGTCACTATGATCGTCCCGTTGCGCGATGGCCTGGTTGTCAGCGTGAAAGTCTGAGATGCTTTATCAACTGGCCTATGGCAGATGTTCAGCAACAAGCTGAGATTAGCAAGCTCCTGAAATGGGAAGATAGTCGATTAAGTCGCCGCGGGATACGATCCCAACACTTTGATGAATTCGGTGATCTCTTCCAGATGGCGAAGGGCATTCTGGCAACTTTGCTGCGCCAATGATCCCTCAAAATCCAGATAGAAGATATATTGCCACGGCTTGCCGCGAAGTGGCCGGGATTCGATCTTGAGCAAATTTAAGTCCCGCAGAAAGAACACGCTTAAGCTTTTGAACAATGCCCCAGGAATATGTCGCGTGGCAAACACGATCGATGTCTTGTTGGGTTCCCCAAAATGAAATTCCTCGGTGGAAATAATCAAAAATCGGGTATAATTCTCTGGATAGTCCTCGATTTCGCTCAATAGAATATTCATGCCATAATCTTTGGCCGCCTGATAGCTGGCGATGGCTGCCGCCTCTTTTAGATCTCGCTCTGCGATAATTTTGACGCTGCCAGCAGTATCGTAGGTGGGCACGATCTCAATCTGGGGGTAGCGCTTCCAGAAATTCCGACATTGTCCGATAGCCGCGGGATGGGAATAAACGGTTTTAAGTTGCGAAATCGATACCCCGGGGGCGGCAATGAGATTCAATTCGATGCGGAGATTGACCTCGCCCACAATCCGCACGCTATTCTCCAACAACAAATCATAATTTTGATGGATGCTGCCGGACAAAGTGTTTTCGATTGGCACGATTCCTAATGTTGGATCTTTGGCTTTTACGGATTGAAAGACCTGCTCGAATGTCTCACGTGGATGACATACGGCTGATTCGCCCAAAAACTTCTTTGCAGCTAACTCGCTAAATGCGTAATGCTCGCCCTGAAAACAAATTTCATAATTGCTCATTGTTCGCTGTCTCGCTTAGATGTTTTACCAAGAGTTCGAGGGCATCCAGATAGCTTTGTATTCCTCGACCAAAAATCTGATCCATGCATACTTCTCGAATCACAGAAATGCGGCGAAATGGCTCACGATGATGAATATCAGAGAGGTGCACTTCAATGGTCGGCTTGTCCACCGCAGCGATGGCATCCCTTAAGCTGTAACTATAATGAGTCAATGCCCCGGGATTGATAATAATACCATTCGCCCAGCGCCGAGATTCATGAATAAAATCGATAAGTTTTCCCTCACAATTGCTCTGGAAAAACTTCAATGTTGCTCCCAATTGCGCTGCCCGCTCACACAACATAGCATTAAGCTGCTCCAACGTTGTTGCACCATATATTTCTGGCTCCCGCTCCCCCAAAAGATTTAGGTTTGGGCCATGAATGATCAAAATCTGAAACATTCCAGCTCCATTAATTTGGTTCAATGTGTATCGTATCGGCACCCAATATTGAAGGCTCAGCAGCGAACATATTTCATACTGCCATGATCGAAGCCTTTGCCGAGTAAAAATCGATATAAGTCCAAATCAAAAATTATTAGCGCGCTCGACTGTGCGTCAGAATTGTTTGAATACCCTTGGCAAGGGAATTTGGGTCGATCAAATCGACCCGACACTCCCCAATCGCCTGGATTAGAACAAATTTCAATCCAGCCGAGGTCATCTTCTTATCTCCCTGGATGACTTGTAGGATCGGTTCCATATCGATTTCGGCTGGCAGTTTCGGCTTTTCGATGCGATCGATTAACTGATTTGCCCGTATTGCTTGATCGGAAGGGAGAGCACATTGTTGCTGCGACAAGCCAACAGCCGCCAGCATCCCCCAGGCAATGGCCTCGCCGTGTCTGAAATAGCTGTAATCGGTCAATTTTTCCAGAGCGTGCCCAATGGTGTGACCGAAATTTAAAATCCTTCGATAATCGCTTTCGCGCTCATCTTGTTCAACTACTGTGGCTTTCAGACGACAGCAAGTTCGAATAACATGGGTGAGATAATCCTGTTTTTCAAGCGTCAATATCTTTTCCCAATGGGCCTCTAAGAAGTCGAACAACTCGCGATCGAGGATCAGGCCATACTTGATAACTTCGGCCAAACCATTATAAATCTCTCTTTTTGGCAAAGTTTTCAGCGTTGCGGGGTCGATCCAAACCATTTGCGGCTGATAGAACGCGCCGATGCTATTCTTTGCTAGGGGATGGTTTACCCCGACCTTTCCGCCAACGCTACTATCGACCTGGGCCAGTAGTGTAGTTGGAATTTGTACCCATCGCAGACCGCGTAAATAAGTAGCAGCGATAAAACCTGCCAAATCTCCAACGACACCTCCGCCCAAAGCTATAATGACATCGTCTCGATGGATTTGATTCGCCAGAAGCCAGGTATAGATCTGACTGGCCACGTTCAAAGATTTCGATGGCTCCCCTGGGGCAATTTTATATGGCAACCAGTTCACCTGAACCGATGCCAAAGCTCGTTCCAAGGGATCCAAATAGTGTTCGCTCACATTTTCATCAGTGATCACCACATACCTTTTTGCCTCACAAAGCCGCACGAGCTCCTTCGCTGCACTGTGGAAGCTATCAACCTCGATAAAAATTGGGTAACTTCGATGACCTAGGTTTACCGTCAAGATACGCATTCGAGTTTTGACTCCTCTCTAAATGTTCGATGGAAGTCTTTCGAGAATAAGCGCCACAATATCCGCAGGACCAGTTTGGTGCTGACCATGAATAATGAGATCGGCTTGTTCATAAAATGGCCGGCGTTGCGCCAACATTGTTTCGATATGCGACAACAATTGATCTTTTGGGACAGCACTCAACAGGGGACGATTGGTTTCAGCAAGAACTCGTTGCGCGAGGATTTCAGTCGGCCAATCAAGGTAGATGCTGAATCCGCTCGCTTTCAGAATCGATCGATTTTGTTCGCTCAGAATGATGCCGCCTCCGGTTGCAATAACCTTGCCATCTTGCTGTGATAGATCGCACAACGCATCGCTCTCCAACTGCCTAAAATAAGCTTCACCGAATCGTTCAAAAATCTGCGGGATAGTAAGGGTTGAACGCTGGACAACCACATCGTCTAAATCAATAAAAGGACGATTCAGTTGTTCCGCTAATAAACACCCGACCGTCGTTTTACCCGCACCCATAAAGCCAATAAGGTAGATCAGCATTTCTGAATGACTTTCACCCCAAATTTGTTTAAATGAATCGCGATAATTCAAGCCGGAAACCTGTTTTGGGCGGCTTTTTATTGAAAACACCTGAGAAATGTTGGAGAGGTTTAATGATGAGGATCTGCCAGAAGGCTGAAACTAAGCGATCCGAACTTGCCTTTATTAATCCAGAATTCCTGTCCACCAGTTCTGCAATAGCCCGATATGAAAGGATATTTCAAACTATTTGAATCTTGCAGACGCAGTGGTAGTCGATTATAGGCAAGTCTATGATTGAGCAATATCTTCTGCAATCGATTGAAATGAGATTGCACCGCAATTTGCGAAAGATTCATTGCCAATTCAAATCGAGCCATTAATCTGTCAGCCCCAATCTCCAATCGCCCAGACTAAAGGTTTGCAGGATATCGAGTTGTCGTTCATAAAGTACGTTTTCCATATTATCCTTCATCTCTCCAATAGAGTCGCCGCCGAATTTCTGGCATAATTGATCGGCCAGTACCAGGGCGACCATCGCCTCAGCGATCACAGCGGCAGAGGGGAGGGAGCAAATATCGCTCCGCTTTTTGTAGCGACGATTTGGTGTTTTCTGGGTGATGTCGACCGATTGCAATGGTTTCATCAGCGTTGGGATAGGTTTCATGGTTGCGGTAACGATGATGGCCTCCCCGTTTGAAACCCCACCTTCAATGCCCCCAGCATGGTTGGTCGTTCTGACATATTTGGTCATTTTTTGGTCCCAGTAAATTTCATCATGCACAGCAGAACCATATTTATCCGCCAATTCTTGACCATCGCCGATTTCCACAGTTTTAATACCTGGGATGCTCATAACCGCTTGGGCTAGCAGGCCATCCAGCCGCAAATTCCACTGGGCGTAATTTCCCAATCCAGCAGGGACCTGAAGCGCTACAACCGCCAATCGTCCCCCCAAAGTATCTCCTCGTTCTCTGGCAGTATCGATGGCTTCCATCATTTGTTGGGCCACTTTTTCGTCCCCACAATGAACAGAAGAATATTCGATTTGCTGAAGATATTTTTCCAAATCTTTATCAGAGAGCTCGCGATAATGTTTGTGTATCGGTCGAGGTAAAATGACCTTACCGGTTTGAAATACTTCGCTGAAAATGCGGATATGAAAATACGCCAGCAATTGTTTTGCTACAGCGCCGAGCGCCACGCGCATGGCCGTTTCCCGCGCACTGGCGCGTTCGATCACGTTGCGGATATCCCGATGATGAAACTTCAAACTGCCAGCTAGGTCGGCATGACCCGGTCGAGGAACGGTGACGGTCTCTAAATCTGGCGGCGGCGTCCCAAACATCGCCATTTCCTCGGTCCAATTCACCCAATCTTTATTCTCAATAAATATGGCGATTGGACTTCCAATGGTCTGCCCGAAGCGGATGCCCGACACAAACTCGGCATGATCCTTTTCAATCTGCTTAGCCCGCAATCCACGACCATACCCCTTCTGTCGGCGCTGAAGTTCATATTGGATAGCCTGCTCTGAAATGGACAAGCCTGCTGGAATTCCCTCAATGATGCCGATCAGTCCCCTGCCATGGGATTCGCCGGCAGTCCGCCAACTTATTCCTGACATATTTCCCTCCTCAACAAATTTTTGACCTCGCCAAAGCTGCTTTCATCCATCACCCACGGGAGATTGGTCCAGAAACGCAATGATGCGATCCCCTGTAAAATGAGCATTTCAAGACCATTCATCCAGGAAAGGCCATACCGTTCAGCTTGCTGGATCAATCGCGTCCGATAAGGCCGATAAATCAAATCGTAAACGAATAAATCTGCATGAAGCTCAACAGTGTCAGGCAAAATCGATTGATCTTGGGAGCTTCCCATCCCCACAGTCGTAGCATTCACCACCAATTGGGAAACGGATATTGCTTGCTTCAAAGCTCGTTGGTCCGATAAGTCCAACGCAATCAGTGTTGTGTTCCCAGCTCGAGGTAAAAATTCCTGCACCAGAAGCGCTGCTTTGTCTCGGTTGCGGCCGAACACAGCAATTTCACGACACTGGCCCCGGATCAGAGCGATCATTACAGCTCGCGCTGCCCCCCCAGTACCGAATAGGACAACCCGTTTCCCTGCCACAGAATAGCCGCGCAAGCGCAAACTGTCCTCAAAACCAATTGCATCGGTATTATGGCCGATCAATCTTTCGGACGCGACTTTCACCGTGTTCACACTGCCAATGGCCTGAGCCTCAGGCGTAAGCTGATCCATGTAGGGCACAATTGCATGTTTATGCGGTGTGGTGACATTGATCCCTTGAATGCCGCTATCTACCAAACGTCGTAGCGCTTCCCGAAGCTCTTCGGCCGAGATTCGTTGTGCCTCATAGCTGCCATCGATCCCGAATTTGTCCAGAAAGCAGCGATGCATGAGCGGGGAGAGTGAATGACTGATGGGATCGCCGATGACACAAAATTTCCATCCAGCTTTATTCAACTGCGATCTCCTGCAATGTCTCGAAAAAATTTGGCATGGAAATTTGCACACACTCGCTATTCATTATTTGGGTTTCCCCAGCAGCAATCAGGCCAGCAATGCTAAATGCCATGGCAATGCGATGATCATTAAAGCTATCGAGCTGGGCACCGCGCAATTCTTGGGGGCCAATAATTGTAAACCCATCGGGTAGTTCAGCGACTTCTGCCCCCATGGCTCGCAAATTGTTCACCACTGCCTGAAGTCGATCCGATTCTTTCACGCGCAGCTCGCTGGCGCCAGTCAAATTGGTGATTCCATGCGCTTGGGTAGCAATGACCGCCAGGATGGGCACTTCATCGATCAGGCTTGGAATGCGCTCAGGACCGATGGTGGTGCCATAAAGCTGCGCCGCGTTAATCGCTACATCGCCGACTGGTTCAGTGGATCGCTGATAGTGCTGCTCGACCTGGATGGCAGCACCCATTTCATTGAGAACCTCAAGCAACCCGATCCGGGTGGGATTTAAGCACACATTCTTGATAAGCAATTGGCTACCGGGAATAAGTAAGGCAGCAGCAATAAAAAAAGCCGCTGACGAGAAATCGCCAGGTACGGTGATATCGCACGCGCGCAGCATTTGTTGCCCCGAAATCGATACTGCCAGTCCATTTTTTTCGAGAGAAACACCAAAATCCGTCAACATCCGCTCGGTATGATCGCGGGATAATTGGGGTTCGATCACTGTGGTGGTCCCTTCGGCGTAAAGCCCTGCTAATAGAATGCAAGATTTGACCTGAGCGCTGGCAATAGGGCTGCGATACGTAATGGCTTTCAAGCGATTACCCGAGATGGTCAATGGGGCTAGTCCGCCTGGCTGGCTTTCGATGCTCGCGCCCATCAGGCTGAGCGGCTCGATGATGCGCTTCATGGGACGACGGCGCAGCGATTCATCCCCATCCAGTTGCGATACGAAGGGCTGAGCTGCCAAAATACCCGAAAGAAGCCTCATTGTCGTCCCGGAGTTGCCACAATCCAATGGTTGCCTCGATGCCTTGAGCCCGTAAAGCCCATGGCCAATGATCTCAAGCCCGTGATCGGTCGCAGCGATCGAAACGCCCAACTGCTCAAGACAAGTTCGGGTGCTATTCACATCCGCAGCACTGGAGAGATTCTGGATCGTCGTTTTTCCCTGGGCAATTGCACCCAGTAGTAGACTTCGATGAGAAATCGATTTGTCCCCGGGAACGGTCATTTGGCCTCTGATCGCCGTAATTGGTCGAATTATTTTGTCCATGTGCATCCTCCTCTGTTGTCTTCCACGAGAAAAAATATCTGAATCCCTGCTCCCTACCCCAATTAAGGACATTCTTAGTACGGAGATCGGCCAGTATCGTTATCTGAGCAATCGTTGCCGATTCTTAAGCCACTGTAAGGCGATGATGGTTTTCGCGTCGTAAAACTCTCCATTGTTGAGCATTTCAAAGGTGGTTTTCACTGGAATTTCAAGGATCTGAAGATTTTCACCCTCTTCGATCACGCCTCCTCCAGCATCGAGCCGATCCTGATCGGTCACGGTAGCAAAATACAGAAATACCTTTTCGTTGCTCCCGCCGGGCGTAGCATAAAAACTGAACAGCGGCTTCAAAAGATGTACCCGATAACCGATTTCCTCCTTTATCTCCCTCATCATGGCTTCATCGGGCGAATCATGGGGATCGATCACACCAGCGACGATTTCCAGTGACCAGGCGTTGTCTGGGTCTTTAGTGAAGATCGGATAGCGAAATTGTCGGACGAAAATTAGGCTCCGATTGGTCTCGTGATAGATCACAGCACCAACTGAATCCCCCCGATCAAAATTTAATCGAACGATTTCCTGACTCATTGATCCATCGAACTTTTCGAACTGCAAAATGGCGCGATCAACCTTAAAAAAATCATCAAGGATTCGTTCGACCTTTTTCACTCTAACTTTCATGTCATTTAATTGGCTTATAGTCCAAAAATAGTGAGTAGCAAAACATTTGAAACAGAAAATGATAGAGCGCCAGCAGGCAGGAGAACCAGCCAATGCTGTCAGCTTTCGAGTGCGGAGAGAGCAGCCAACTGGCAAGCAAAAGCACTACCGCCGAAATAAAACTGATTAAAACAGCCGAGTAATAAAACACATTACCTTTTTTTCCAGGTGAAGGGATGGTCTTCATATCCCATAACAACGCTGAACGAGCCAATTCATCAGGGATGCGCCCGTTGACAATAAAAAACTCTTTAATTTGATTCATGGCTGCAGCACTATCGTACCAGGCCTGACGCAGGCGAATGATATGCATAAAATAGATCCAGCCCACAAAATTGATGATGATGGCTCCAGCGATCATGATGGAAATGTATTTAGCATCACTGAAAATATCTGCTGCGCTAAAAAAACGGCTCGCAATCGCTGAAAGAAATACGCCAGTGATGATGAGGAAAAAGTTTACCATTGTGTGGCGGTCATTCATGGCCTGAGCCGCCGTATCACGAATATAATCGAATTCCTTCAACAACAACCTCGCAAATGAGAAAGCGTTTTCCTGGAGTCGAGGGTTTTTGAGTTTCTTCACATAAATGGCTCGACCTGTGGTGGAATTTCGATAAGCAAAAAAGGTCAACAGGACCAAAATCTGAATAATTACTAAATAAACGATCACAAAGTGTTGGTGTAAATTTGGCTGATAAAAAAATCCCGCCACTACAAAGACAAGGCTAATGATCGCCGCGATAATTATAAATATTGTCCGTTTCATAGGGCTGTCCAAAGTTAAACCCATAACTGCACTCCTTAGAAAATGGTGATTAATGGATTCAGGGACCAAATTGAAATGGCTGCTCACAATGACGAGCAGAGCAAATAGCAGTTGAGTGCAACAGTTGTACGGCGTGTTGACTAATACAATTGCCAAAGAACATCATTCGGCTCACCATCGGTTTTGAAGGTAATTGCAAGATTCTGGCGAACTGCAAAAAATCGTCGGAAAGATTGGGACGACCATGGCCCCGCAAATCAACCCAATCGCGATTCGGTTTTGCAAGGTTTTGTGATGACGCAAATTGGTCTCGGCGATAGGTGACTTCCGCTATACGGCATGAGACATAGCTCGATCGAACGTTTTTCATTCAGCGAGTTGCTTCCAATCGCTATTCTGGAAATCCCTCAGGGAATCCAAGCGCTAAGCGAGATCATGGCTGGTTTGCAAGATCAAATTTTTGAAGGCAAACCTTGCTTGCTCTTGTTGTTCCTAACCGAGGGCAGTTACTCCGCAATGAATTGATTCACGAAATAACTTGGGGAAAGCGTTTCGCCAGTCGCTCGAGCGATCATTTCATCCCATGGATAATGGGCACCCAAAGCAAAAACGTGGCGCCGCAAATAATCGCCAATCGCAGGATGATTGACATAGGAGACAGCCTGATTGGTCTTTAATTTCAAAATCTGTTTGACCAGGTAGCTATGAAGCTGGGAGGCTAACAGCTCTCCAAGCATATAATTGTGATAATACACTGGGGCAATGATGAAATGAATTTTCGCCGCCCAATCCGGGGCGTTGCGACCATCAGGTTTTTTGACCATCTGGTATTTTTCTACCAACGCCCACCATAGGTTGTTCAAATCTTGATCTGGGTCCTGATAGAGGGCTTGCTCAAAGCGGAACATCACCTGACACCAGCGGGAGAAAATCAATTGGCGTAGCCGTAAGCTTCGATCTGCCGAAGCGGTTATCTGTTCGGCCGTCATATCTGGAAGCGCGATCATGTCCCGCAGCCAATAGCCATTGCGAGATAATCTGCCAAATAGCATGGCAATCGCCTCGGTCGTGAAAATGTGGGCTGGCTCGCGAAGCAGAAATGGAAGCTGCTTGTCGATGTATTTCTCATACACGGCATGCCCCAGTTCATGAAGCATGGTTTCCATCCATTTCTCATTATTCTGAATATTTGCCAGCACCCGAACATCCTCATTCCGATCGATATTCGTACAGAACGCATGCGGATTTTTCCCAGGCCGCTCATAAAGGTCGCTTCTGGCTATAATATCATCCACTGGCAGATTGATGCTGACAAAAAATTTTTCAGCCAACGCCTTAACATCCTGAGTTTCATAATAACGATCCAGATTGACCACATCAACCATCGGTCCTTCCTGAAAGAATGGATCGTGGTAATGCCATGGCATGAGCTCCTGCGGTTCAATGCCGTAGTTTCGGGCCAGTGCACTATCAAGTTCAGCTTTGAGTTTCTTAAAAGGTTGCTCCGTCACAGCCGAAAGTTGATCAAAAATTTGCGTCAGTTGATCCAATCGCTGCTCCGACAGTTCCAGGGACATCAAGTAAAAATTATCGAACCCTAATGTGCGGGCCGCTTCATTGCGGAGCTTGACCAATTCAACAATATCTGACGCCACAATAGGTCCGACCTGCTTACTGGCCAGCCAGGCATTCCGTCGCTTCGCCGAATCCGTTTCTTTTTTCAGAATATCACTGATCTCATTATCCGTCACCGTGCGAGTGCCAATTTTTCCCCGAAACACAGTGAACTTGTTTTCGACAGCGTTTTTCTTTGCAACAATCTTTTTCAATAGATCGCCGGGAATTTGATTGCCCAAATACGCGCGATATAGTACATCCAACTGTCGCTTTAATAATGGATCATGAACTGATTCAGACGCGCGCAGCCGGCTCAGATAGGCATAGTCGCTAGTATCGGAATAAATGGTGCGAATCTGCAACTCATACTCCGCCGCCTTGTCAAAATCCTCTTTAGCCCCAGTCAGCGAAGCCTGCCAATAGCTCAAATTCCACGCCTTCATCAGCGGCTCAACTTTCGCCACATGCGCGGTCACAAAGTCGGCAAATTGTTTCTCCACCCCTCTTCCTCCACAATTAATAATTCCCAAAATTAACACGATACCAATGATGAACTGGCATCTGATAGACTTTAATAGGTATTTTTCTATTTTGCCAGTTTCCAATTTCATTGCTTCCTCCCAGCCATGAAATACTCATCATCTCTCATGCGATTGCCTCGCTTTTGCCGGCAAATAATACGAAATATAAATCACAAATTCAAGCATTTTTTTGGAGGCAAAAAGGCTTGAGATATTATTTATCAACAATTGATGATTAAAGCCCTGCAAAGAACCTTAAGTATAGGAGGGGATGATCTCCGCTGCTATTGTTAACAGATTTCTATAGTCGCCTCAAAAATGAAAGGTGACGCCTCTTTCAGAAGAGAGGACACCGCCTCGCCTTTTGAGCCATAAAAAATCATTTGATTGTTTAATTATAAAAATGGGAATTGCAACTTCAACGCTGATTCCTCCGTTGCAGAACAAATCCCATTTTTGTTATATTATCGAGATACCGATTTTGATACCTGTCCACACTTCAATGTGAACAATCTGTGGATAACTTGTGCTTAGCCATATATTACCTAACATGAATTGGATCAAGATCGATCACGATATTTTTTCTCATAATTTAATTCACAAAATATCAGAGGGTTGATTGAATTGAAAATTAAGGGCACTCGGGCGGTCAATCGAGCTGATTCCTGCAGATCGAATGTGGATAACTTCTACCCACTACCATATATAGTAGCGTGACAAAAAATTAATACAATTTATTTGTTCGTAACGTCGCTAAGCTATTTGTGCTTCATTTTAAAAATATGAATTGGCGTTTCGGCATGTACTCAAAATTGTGCACAGACATCACAAGGGAAGCTTTTGTAGCTTTCATGAGATATACATCTTGAGCGCGAATCAGAAGAAATAGTGCCTATGATGAGATAGATCGGTGGCTAAAATGATCCCAGGCTTTAGCTTCTATTGATATTTTTTTTCCCTTTGAGTCAATCAAAAAGCAGCCTGCCTCAGGAGCTCGGACGCATCCAATCTCGAATAAGCTGATGTTGCATTGCTGAGCGATGGTCGCAAGCAGCGCATCGGGAGTTTCTGGCTTCATCGTGACCAATAATTCATAATCTTCCCCACCATAAAGCACGATATCCCACACTGAGCAGTTGACCAACTCGCAAGCCTGAAGAAGTAGATCGGGGAGAGGAATGCGATGCTGATAGAGTTCAGCACCCACTTGGCTTGCGGCAAGGATATGCTGAAGATCTCCAGCCAACCCATCGCTGATATCGATCATGGCGGTGGCGAAACCGCATTGCGCCAACATTTGGCCAGCGGCGATCCGAGGTATTGGCTGCAAATGCTTTTGAACCAATGGATCGAACTGTTTGGGAAAAGCAGGGCCATAATGTTCTAAGATCGCAAACCCGGCTGCAGAAGCACCCAGTGGACCTGTAACAAAAATGCGATCGTTAGGTTTGGCGCCTGATCGGAGCAAAAATTGTCCAAATTCAACCATGCCAATGAGCGTAATGTCAATGATCAGGCCACAATCCGACTGAGCCAGATTTCCACCGATAATGGCAGCAGAGAATTCCGCTAATTGATCACAGATCCCGCGATAGAGATCATCAAAATCAACCAGGGGGAGTGATTGTGGGAATGCTAATGAGGTGAGTGCACAGAGCGGCTTGCCTCCCATGGCAGCGATATCGCTGAGATTGACAGCCGCAGCGCGCCGACCCAGTTGATAGCGCGAAAGATGATTCGACCGAAAATGTTGTCCCTCGATTTGAATATCGCAGGTCACTAGGATTTCCCGCTGGTCATCCAATCGAATCACCGCAGCATCATCTCCGATGCCTGTGATCACTCCACTTGGTACAAATTTTGGAATAAACCGTTGAAGCCGGGCAATTAAACCGAATTCACCAATGTCGGAAACCGTCGGCTGAGCAACCATAATTTTCCCCATCGAAAACCTTCAACTAAGAATTGAGAATTGCCACTGATGCCCGATCAATTTCTTCCCTGTGCTCTCAACAATTTGGCTGCATGTTTGGTTCTTTGCTAAAAGACAATTATTCCAACCAATGATTGGAAGAACAGGAAACGTCATCTGGATTTTCAGCCAGGAATTTGCTATGGTCAGGTTCATCGTATAGGCTGGATTCTGAAGCTGCTTGAATTATGTCTCTCTCGTCAGATATTCCAGGCCGATGCGCTTCAGTCGCTCTCGATCGGACTCCTCTTCAACGGCCATTTCGATATACCGTTCGAATTCTGCAGGCACGCTCCCTAGCTCACTGGCAGGTTTGCTGGCCCCAGAGCTTTCAACCCATTGCGAAATGGACTTATTCAAATATAACACTTGAGGAAAAATCGCGTCAATCTCGCGGTTATCGAGTTTGATCAGCGTTTGGCGCGGAACGTTGATGAGCGCCAAGCTTACCAGCGCATCTTTCAAGTTCTCGGTTGATCGTTTGTTCAATTCATCGTAAATTTCAGCCACGGCTAATTCACGACAATCGACTGGCGCTAATTTGATCATTGCCCGAGACGGGAGGTGATGATATTCGATTTTGTTTGTATCAGTATCAACCAGGACATAGCCAGTCGGGTTGCCGGCTTCATTGAAACTGGTGCGCTCGGTAGATCCGCTATAAACAACATGTGGCTTTATTTGAATATGCCGATGATAATGTCCCAGGGCAATATAATCGAAACGGATATCGGTTACTTGCTCGAGATCTGGGAGGCGCTGCTCGTTGAATTCACCCATGGAAAAAGCCTTTTCTCCAGCCCATGCGCCATGGGTGAGCAAGATTTGATAATCATTTTTCCGATGGGGTTTAATCTCTTTAAAAGCGGCCTGAAGTTGCTCGGTTAACGAGCAGTGAGGGACACAATGAATTTCACAGTTATGGATACGAAAGCTTTGATACTGGCCTCGAAAGGCAGCATAGACATTTGGGAACAGAGTAATCGATTCGAAGATCGAGCCAGTGGTGCGGATTTTCGGGGTAGAATGATTGCCTGAAATCATTATCAGCGGAACGCCGGCCTCGCTGACGCGCTGAATTCCGAGCAGCGCCACGGCAATAGCTCGATTGCTGGGCCGTGTGGTGTGAAATAAATCTCCAGCATGGAGCACGAAATCCGGTTTCTGTTCCAATATCGCATTGATCAAATGGTCCCAAGCGCGATAAAAATCTTGCTCGCGCTGGTTGAGGCCAGTCTCTGGATCAATTTTATAGTACTCTGCATAGCCAAGATGAGTATCAGAACAATGTATGAATCTCATTGTGTCTGCCCGCTATTTAATGTATCGCCAAATACATGATCAAATCTATGATATGGGCATCCATCTAATCTCTTGAGGCTCATCCCAAGGGCTAATATGATGGCCGAATATTTCCTGATACAAGTCGATAATCCCCAAACCCATATTCATCATAGAACACAAATTTTTCTCTTAAATCATCATAATACCACACTTCATATTCGCCCTGGTAGTATTGTGAGGGTGTTGTTCGTTCGACGCGATCAGGAGGGCCAAAGACGATATAAACGCGACCGCGATCGGTCCGCCATCCTTCTCGACGCGTATGGCTAAAGGTCCGATTCGCAAATTCGACGCGGCGATAGAATTCATCGAATAACGGGTTGTTCGGTGCCCCAGGGCTGGGATTTCGTTGATCCCAGAATGCCTTGAAAACGCTGTCTTTCTTTCCTTCTGGCGCGGTGACAAGTTTTTTCCAATCATCCGCATCAGTAACATAGATCAATGGCCCAATCAGATCATTGACTGGCAACCCTTCGAACGTTTGCAGGCCAGCAACAAATCGAAGATCCTTTCGAACCGTTTTGATCTGCCCATCACCCGTGGCGCGTAATACCAGCTGATTTTCCCCCTGTATCATGCTCTCTTTATTGATTTGCAAAAACACCTTGGTGATCTCCTGAATCGGCACAATCTGCTGAACAAACGTGAAGCCCTCTGCACCCTCCTTTTGTCTCAACACTGATTCAAGTTTGATCTCCCGCTTATTTATTGGACTGACGACTTCGGCAAACACAAAGATTTTGTCCTGAATTGGTATCCGAAACGATGGGATCACATTCTGTTCAGGAATATTATGCGTGTCCGCCTCGCTGATAAACAGCACATCGCTGACCTCAATTTGGTTTCTTTTGAAGGCGCGGACCGTTTTCCTTCGGTCCTGAAGCCGCAGCCGATTGGAATTTCGATCGAGCAAGCGAATTTGGAACAGATATTCATCCGCTGGCAATTTCAGCGCAAATCGATGCACGCGCTGCACTTTTGGATCGATGGTTGTCGCATAGCTGCGCTCGAATACTGTAAAGTTTCGATCCTCGGTCAGAATCGATCTGCCTCGAAGATTGGAAACACCAATATTGATCTGATATCGGGCAGAAAAGCCAGAGTCGCTGGTCACATACTGAAGATGCGTGTTTCGGACCCATACATAGACGAATGTCTCTGGCTGTTGAAATCCCTCACTGGGGAATGAGACAATTTCGAAATCGAAGCGGGGAAGAAACCTCTCATTATCTTGAGCTTTTCCCAGCCAAGGCAACAAGACAATTAGGATAGGAACTAACAATAACTTATTTTTCATCACGCCAATCATATTTTCCTCTTCAAAGTCTCGTAAAAATTATTTACAATCAATTGCACTTTCGTCGCTTTAAAAATCTAGGCCAATTGACCAGTAGTACAGCGGTTTTGACACATGATTGAAATCGGTTCTCCAGGCAGCGTCGAAGCGCAGCAACACGAAATATAGGTTTGCCCGAATCCCATACCCAAATCCGGTGACAATATCTCGGACATATCGCTCGCCATTGGGCTTCGTCGCAGTGAAGCGCCAAGCACGATCATTGCTCCAAGCAGAGCCGGCATCGAGGAAGAACGACCCAAGGATGTTGGACAATCCGAAACGAAATGGGAATTTCGTGATAAAATACTCGACGAATGGGAATCGAAATTCCGTATTGATCATGGCGGCGCGAGTACCGACTAGTTCATAGAGCTCGGCGCCACGAAGCGGCATCATCCATTCTGACAGAAAATAATCGGAGATATCCGAGAGACCAATATCTTGATAGAATCGATAATTAAGCCAGTTTTCGACCCCTCCCATGATAAACAATGTGGGATTCTTGCCAAAACTGGCGCCGCCAGAAAAGCGCAGCGCAAATGTATAGTCATTTCCAATTGAGTAATAGCGACGGAAGTCAAAACTGCTGGTCAGAAACTCCTTGCCATTACTACCGATTTTGGGACTTCCCACCAGGCCGATGTAATTGCGATTTCCCCTCGCTGGCCCAATATAGCGCCAGATCGTATTATCGGTATTATAGGCGAGAGTGGGCATAACCACGGAATAGCTGTACGGCTGGAAGAAAAAGTAAGAAAGGAATTCCTGACGGATATTAAAATATTCCAAACCGGCATCTATCCTATGAAAACGCGAAAACGGATAAGAGGCATTGGCGGCAACACCCCGACGTAAAAAGCGGACCGTTCCCACTTCGGTCAAAAAATAGTTAACAAACTGATAACTGACGATCGACCAATCCGTTCGATTTTTCAAATTCGCATACCCTAAAAGGAAGTCACTGTTGTTCAAATCGCGGATGACATTAGCGCCCAGGACGATTTGATGATCGCCCAGCACATCGCTCAGATAGAGCTGGGTGAGACCATAGACGCCCAAAATAGGATCATAACCCGCGTTGACATCGACATAATCCAATCCGAATTTGACCTTATATGGATTGGTTCGAAATGCCCCGCTCGGTTCCTTGAACGCATCCGTAGCCAGCCGCACCTCTCGTTTTGGTCCACTCACTTCATCGACGATACCTCGTCGGAAATTCGAACCGAACACATATCGGGAGAAATCCTGGCCACTTTTCACCGTTGTTTCGATTTTCTGCCCTTCATTTTCACTCCCTGGAGCCACGGATACCCGCGGAGGTTGCATACGCTTGAGCATATAAGCTGTCAGTTTTGGCTCGGCGGTTCCTTCCCGAATCGATCCCATGGGATCTGCCCAAAGGAAAATATCATATCCACCGTTGGAAAAAGCAGTAAACGCCAGCCGCGAGCTCTTCTGTCCGATGGAAAGCTGCGCCACCCCGTTAATGATGTCGGTCAGCGCTTTAACTTCTTCGGTCTCCATGTCCATATAATAGATATTGGAAATGCCGGTGTGGTCGGAAATAAACAGCAGATACTTGCCGTCTGGGGTCCATTGCGGCGATCTCTCGTCCAGTTCAAAGTTGGTCAAGCGGCGCAGCCCCGCACCATTGGCTTTCACCAGGTAGATATCGGTCGTCCGATAATCATGATCTTCAATTCGAATCTCCTTCAACAATTCAGCCGGCTCGACATTCTCTTTTCGATCAGACACGAACGCTAACATCGCGCCATCTGGAGACCAGGCTGGCTGAGCGTCACTAAAAATGTCATTAGTAATCTGGCGAAGTTGCTTGGTGTCGATATCAAACACATAGATATCGGAGCAACATCCTTTTACACCGACAAAGGCGATTTCATTGGACACAGGCGACCATGCCGGGGCGAAAACCCCATCCATTCCGAATTTGTAGGAGTTGACAATCCGCCGCCGCTGGACATCGAGAATGTTGAGAGCATCCTCCCCAGCCGATCGAGCAGTAAAGGCCAAATATTTTCCATCATTGGACCAGCTCATGCCTGGACGCAGCCATTGCAATTCCTCAAGATCCGCTTTTCGTTGGCCCGAAACTAATTTGCGCAGTTGCTTCCTATCTGTGGCTGATACCACATAAATGTCGAAATAGCCGCTGCGATCCGTGAGAAAAGCGACGCGATCCCCAGTAGGAGAAACTGCAGGACTGTTATTCACAAAATTTTTCCAATCTGTGTGATCCGTCAATGGCTGGGCATAATCGTAAGGTTGTTTTCGATTGGCAATTTCTGGCCAATATTTCTTTCGCATGTAGCGTTGCCATTTTTTGCTGGATTCGTCGAGGTTTTCATTCAGCGCATTGCGCCAGGCACGATCGAAGTTGCGCGTGGTTCGGATGCGCTGCAATAGCTCGGTCACCTTCTGACGGCCATACGTCTCCTCGATGTAATTGAGCACTGCCTGCCCCCCTTTATAAGCAAGATAAGCCTGGAGATACTGAATCGGAGGCAAATACCCAGCCAAAGTCGCGTCTCGAACAAACATATCAGAATCCGTATCCCAGCCAATCGAACAATACTCCGCCATCCCTTCGATAAACCATATCGGCGGCGCTGAGCGCGATACCCCTTGGATGATCGATCCTGGGCCAGCCCCATACAAAAACTGGAGCATCACCGCATGCGTCAACTCGTGATGAATCACATGCCGAAATTGCTCGTAGGAGCCATCAAAGGGGATGACAATGCGGTTTTTGAGAAACTCGGTGAATCCACCCACCGATTCCTCCACAACTTCTGGCGAGGTATTGGTTTCAGTAAAATCATTATGCGACCGATAGACGATAATTGGGATGCGATCGATCAGTTGATAATTGAATAACTGTTTGAGCGACACATAGGAAGACTCGGCAACGCTGGCTGTAAATTCAGCCAAGCGACGCCCCCCTTGATAGTAGTAAATATCGAAATGCGTGCTCTGAATGAACTCCCAATTTTTTCTTTCATATTGGACCTTGTTCCGGCCAAATCTCTGCCCATTCGCAGCGCCGGCCAAGATTATCCCAGCGAAAATGAAAATGAAAAGGAAAAATATCTTGCTCGTTCTCATCGTTACACCCTGGTTTCAGATTAAAAATTAAATTAAATGATATTATTCACCACAAAATTGGATAACTATAGCTTTTGGATTCATATTATTTGAATAAGATTCGCTTCCCATCTTGAAGTCCCCAACTCTGGCAATTAGCTCATAACGATCAAGACATGGCTGCATTTCTTATCCGCAATTCTGCTATCGTAAACAAAACCGGCAACGAAAATCAGGGGAAACCGAATTTATATATTACTAAATCCGGCATTCAAACAAACCGTTCAAACTTACGATACATTTCTTGACATTTGGCTTTTCATCGCGAAAATCGCTTATCCAATAAGCCAAGTAATGGCGATCGATAAGCTCAACAACATAGAAAAGACCAAATGAAGCTGTACATTTAGTTGAGCTGCGGCTTTCAGCTCATTCGGTTCATCAGAATGACGTTTTAGGATGCCAGCGATCCTGGGCAAAATGAGCAAATATGGCAGCCATGTGATTAATAAGATCCAACCATTGGTTTTTAATTTATACGCCAACAGGCCGACATTCATCATGAGCAGCATCTGAACCACCAAGTAAATCATGCTGGTAGTTCGATTGCCCAATCGGACGGCACTGCCCCATTTACCAGCCGCCCGATCAGCATCCCGATCGATCATTTGGCCCAACAAAAGAATCGACAACGTGCTAATGCCAGTAATTGGCATCGCTAAAACAATTATTGGGTGAAAGTTCAAATTTTGGCTCACTGCTGCAATCAAAATAGCCATCGGCCCAAATGCAAACCATACTGCGAGCTCACCCAATCCCCGATATGCTAATTTGATTGGCGCTGCCGTGTAGTATTTGCTGAGAAACGCAGCGAATAAATATAATGCCCATAGATAGGGCCAATGGGTCCGATCGATCACCAGCGTCAACGCAATGGTTGCCACGAGCGCGATAAGCAAACCCGCCCGAGCCAACCAATACATTCGGGAAATCATTTCGGGATATCGGACCAAAATGCCAGACCCGCCGCTGAACGGATTCCGATGGACATTTACTCGGTCTGTTCCCTGTTTGGTATCATAGATATCGTTGTATACGTTGGTAGCAACGTGTAAACCGATGCCAATGATTAAGACGATTAAAAAGCCCAAAACATTCATCTTCTGATTGATAACGACGGCAAGTAGCGTTCCTGCAATCAAAGGGGAGAGGATCGACGACAGGAACGGTGCGCGCGCCATTTGAAAGATATTTGGATATGGAGATGCCACTTTGTTTCCCTCTTAAAAATACATTGCTTTCTTCAACTATTTTCATTACTTTTTTGTTAAACTGATAAGACATAAAAAAGTTTTCTGATAGGCTCTCGGTTGGAGTTGCAATGGCTCATTTTTTTCAGATATGGCGACCTGCTGGATTTCACGGCAGAATGGATAGTCGTCATCATTTCTTTGAGGGGTGGTTCTTCAAATTTGTGGACCATTCCCGACAGCATAGCTACGCCTTCATCCCTGGCATCTCGTTGGGAGAAGATCCCCACAGCTTCATTCAAATCCTCGATGGTCAAACCCATCAATCCGACTACATTCGATTTCAAACGGGCCAATTCCATGCTGCCGCCGATAAGCTGGATATCCAAATAGCAAACAACCATTTTACTTCTCAATACTGCCAGCTTGATATTAGATCTAATCAACTGGTTGTAACAGGCCAATTAGAGTTTGGTCCGCTGTCCCCATGGCCTGTAAAGCTCTGGTCGCCAGGAGCCATGGGATGGTATGCTTTTGTCCCATTCATGGAATGCTTCCACGGAGTGCTCAGCTTCGATCATCAGCTCCGCGGGACGCTGATAATCAACGGCGTCCCCGTTTCGTTCGATCAGGGCCGGGGCTATATTGAGAAAGATTGGGGTCGATCGTTCCCCAGCGCCTATGTCTGGCTGCAATCCAATCATTTTGATCAACAAAACGTCAGCCTGATGGCCTCAATCGCGAATATCCCATGGTTTTCTCGTTCGTTCCGAGGATTTATTATCGGCTTGTGGTTTAACAATCGTTTGTATCGCTTCGCCACCTATACTGGGGCGAAATTAACCGCTCTGAATCTGAGCCGCAGGCAATTGTATTTTCAGGTAAGCGATCGAAATTTTTCACTCTCGGTTAGCGCAAAGCGAACCTCGGGCGGAATTTTGCATGCGCCATACTCCAATCACATGGTGCAGCGAGTCTACGAAACTCTCAACTCTTCAGTGAAAATAGCGCTCTTCCAACGAACCAGACAAGGAAAACGCTTGCTGTATCGCGGTAGCGGCCAACCAGCCGCGCTGGATATCAACGGCAAATTAGAACAAATCATCGACCGCTGAGCGGGTTGGTTCACATCCATCAAAAACCAGATTCCAGTGACCCATCATTTTTCGGTTAAGCTTATGGCTCGACATAGCACCCCACGATGGATTTATGGACCCCATGCTCCAGGAACAGCCAAATTTATGTCCGTGATTTTGAGCCATTCAAAGGCATGAATGACTGGGACGTCTTTGGATCGATCGATTTGATCCTCTTACTTTTTTCAAATCGTCATTATGGCTTGATTTCGCCCTTCTTGGTCTTCAAGCCCCTGTTTGCAAAAGCAACCGCTCGATTGCATCACAGATGCTTTTCCAATCCACAAATTGATCAAGATCCAGCCAAAGAATGCGTGGGTCCTTTCGGAACCAAGTCAATTGTCGTTTGGCGTAATTGCGAGTCCGTTGTTTGATCAGCTTCACCATCGTGTCAAAATCAAAATGACCATCCAGATATAAGAATACCTCCCGATAGCCCACAGTTTGCAGGCTATTCAATTGAGGATGATAGCCCATAGAAATTAAATGCTTGACTTCCGCAACAAGGCCTTGTTGCAACATCTCATCGACCCGCTGTTCGATCATTTGATAGAGCCGGTTTCGCTCTCGCGTTAATCCGATGAACACTGGTTCAAACTCAGCCCTCTGGCTGGCCTGTGCCTGGAACGTGGATAATGGCTCACCAGTGAGCTCATAAACTTCCAAGGCACGGATAATGCGATGATGGTCATTGGGGTGAATTTTTTCAGCAGCGATAGGGTCCACCTGGAGGAGGCGCTGATAAAGTTGAGCAAGGCCCTTTTCTTTCATTTCCCGTTTGAGTCGCGCCTTGATGCTTTGATCGTAAATTTGCCTTTCAAAAAAACCATCCACCAAGGCGCGAATGTAGAGCCCAGACCCTCCGACGACAATCGGTGATTTTCCCTGGGATTGCAGCACTTCAATGCGTTGGCGCGCCTCACGGCCATAGCGTCCTGCACTGTAATACTCATCAGGATTGATAATGTCGATAAAGTGATGAGGGATTTTGGCCCGTTGCTGGGGCGTTGGCTTGGCAGTGCCAATGTCGAGATAGCGATAAACTTGTCGGGAATCAGCGGAGATGATCTCGGCGTTCCGCCAGCGCTCTGCCAGTTCTAACGAAAGGCTGGTCTTTCCCACGCCAGTGGGACCGACAATAATGAGCACTTTTTCCTTCATGGTTCAAAAATTCGACTAAGTGTAAACTGGAGCTATTTAAAGTGATACCTCTGCCAGCCGGGGAGATTTGCAGCTTTCTTTCGCTCATCGAATTATTTATCATCTTGATCGAGCTAAATCCTTCCAAACCGTTTGTCCAATTCCTCCAATGAAAGCGTGACGATCACTGGTCGACCATGGGGGCAAAAATAGGGACTTTGTGTGGCAAATAAACGATCAATCAACTGGTTCATCTCTTCGCGGCTGAGCGGATCTCCCTTCTTGACGGCCATGCGACAGGCAAACGACTTGGCGACGTTATCTCGGATGTCCAGACTATTGCCCCGATTGGCTTTGAATTCATCAATGATCTCGTTCAGTATCGTTTCGGGACGGCCAATTTTTAACCCCGATGGAACAGCTTCAAGCACCACGCTAGTGCCCCCAAATCCTTTGATCACAAATCCGATCCGTTCTAAATACGGCAGAATCTCAGTCAAATAAGAGAAATCGTCAGGAGTTAAATTAATGACCTGAGGAAATAATAACTGCTGGGAGGCGGGTTGCCGTTGTTCAAAGTTCTTCAACGCCTGCTCATAGAGGATCCGTTCGTGCGCGACATGTTGATCGATAACGATCAGCCCACTTTTAATTTCACATACAATGTACTGATTATGAACTTGCCAGACATTGGTCCGTTCATATTTCGGCTCTTTTCGCGCCATGGAAATGGACGCTGGCTTCGTTACCTCGGGCGTTGCTGAGCTCGAAATATCGAGGCGCGGCTCTGCAGTTGGCTGTGGCCCATACAGCGGAATAGCTGTTTGTCTGGGATATAACTGATCGATGCCTGGGGGAATGCCTCGAGGCGCTTGAGATGGCTGGACCGACAAGGGTGGTATGATCTGCTCTGATGCCAGTGCGCGCTTCACAGCCGCACGAAGCAGATCATAAACCAATCGCTCATCAGCAAATTTCACTTCCATCTTTGAGGGATGGACATTGACATCGACCCGACGCGGATCAATTTCTAAGAAGATCACATACAACGGAAAACTGCCATGAGGAATGATAGAACCATAAGCGGATACCACCGCATGATTGAGCGCTCGATTGACAATATAGCGACCATTCAGAAATAGAAATTGATCTCCTCGGGACTTTCGGGCGCTGTCCTGGTTGCCGAGAAAACCCCAGATTTGCAGCATCGGGCCCTGATCTTCCACAGGCACCAGCTTATCTTTGTACCGGTTGCCTAGCACATCGATCAGCCGCTGGCTCGGCTCTGCTGGCTGGAGATCGTAGACCAATTGATCATTATGATAAAGTTTGAAGCTGATTTGGAAATACGCCAGAGTAAATCGTTGCATCACTCCCAAAACATAGCGATATTCGGTTTCATCGCTCTTGAGAAATTTCCGGCGCGCCGGAGTATTGTAGAATAGGTTTTTCACCGCGACAGTTGTGCCACGAGTTCCAGCGCAGGCACCAATATCCTCAACCACTCCTCCTTCAAGCTTGATCCGAGTGCCAGAATCCTGTTGATTCAGTACTGTCGAAAGCTCCATCCGGGATACAGAAGCGATACTTGCCAACGCTTCCCCCCGGAATCCCAGAGTCCGAATATTATGAAGATCTTCGTAGCTATGGATTTTGCTGGTAGTATGCCGCTGAATCGCTAAAATGGCATCCTCGCGACTCATCCCACTGCCATTGTCTACCACTTGAATCAGCGTCTTGCCACCGTTTTTGAGGATCACAGTGATCTCATCGGCTCCAGCATCGATGGAATTTTCAACCAATTCTTTAACGATGGCAGCAGGACGATCCACCACTTCACCAGCGGCAATTTTATTGGTCAAATCTTCGGGGAGAATGATAATTTTATTGATCGCCATTTCGTCGAAACATCTTTAAATGAATTTCTGTTCGAGCATCTAATTTTTAAACACAGTCGAATAACTCCTGATCACGAAATAAATTCATAATGATCTTTCGCCCTCAGCACAGAGATCAACCAAAAAACAGATGCCTGCATCCGCAGGCCTGAAAGTTCATTTTGTTTAATTTTCTCTCAATATTCCTTGCTTGCCCGGAGACCATTGGAGCGCTCAAACAATCGCGAACGCAGGCAAAATGGTAATTACTGCCAATTTCAACTCAATTGACAAGTATGCAATGGGCTTCAGATCGATTTGACCTTAATACAAAGGAAGCGAAATGCGCTTAAGAAGAAAAATGATTCTCGCTTTCTCCCCACCATCCTAACGAGCTCAGGGAAAAAGCTGCTCGATCAATTTCCAATTGAACCTTTCAGCAAATTTGGTGACCACCTGGGCATCGTTCATTTCGTAGCCTCGAATAGTAATCAGGATAGAGGGGGTGGGAACCATCATGAGCTCGGCGAAACGATCCACGCCATCATAACGTTCGATGGCACTGTAATCGCTGACGGTGATGATTCGGGAGCCGTTGCCCAATTGTTTCACCATCGCTGGATTAGCAAAGGCCATTCTGATGTTAGCAATTCGGGGCGCATTGGTCTGGATCTCAATTTCAACAGATTGCCCACCGCCTTGTTTAAAATAGCGACATTTTGACACCACACTGGTGGTATACGCGGTCGGGGTGATGCGGCTGAGCGGCAGATCGCGCCGCCAATCCTTTAATGGCTCGGGGAAAACTGATTCCACCTGAGCGATGATCTCTTTATTCACCAAATCTAACGCCGTACTAAGTGCATTAGCTGCTGGTGCAATTTGCTTGGCAAGATAGAGCCCCTTTGCTTCTTCTATTGCTCGGATCACATCCTGTTGGCCGAAGCCGAGGCTCGTCAATAATAATGTTACCATGGTCATGATGCCAGCTCGTGATGCCATATCCAAACCTCCTGATCAATTCTTCATCCAAAAAAGGAATTTATGGGTGATCGCTGCTGAAACTTCTCAATGCCTCCTCGCGATTCTGATAATTGATGAGCACATTATCCAAACGCGCGATCCTGACCAGATTCATGATTTTTTCATTCGCTGCGTAGAGCTTAAGTTGGCCATCGATCCGTTTCATCTGTCTTACGCCGAACAAAAAAGCCCCCAAACCCGAACTATCAGCATATTGGACCTCCGAAAGATCGATCAAAATTTTATCGACCCCGTCATTGGACAGAAACAGGATTTCGGATTTGAGTTGGGGCGCAATCATGGAGTCCAATCGCTCATGGGCGATCTTGATGATCGTCACCCCTTCCTGTTGTTCTGTTATGAAACCCATTGCGGTCTCCTTGATAGATTCATTTTCCCAGTCAATTGCGAAACCAATGACAGCTTTGGCAAACCCAATTGATTTGGTCAATTCAATAAAATAAAAAAAAATCAAAATGTCAAGAACTTTTATATGTGCCTGCAATACATTTTGTTAACTCGGATCAATCAATGAAATTTTAGATTCCTTCCGAAGTGAAAATCTTATCACGAAGCGCTTGCCAAAATCTGACTAAAATCATCACCGCTGCAGTTTATTATACCCGTTTTGTTTTCTTCGATCCATTTTGCGGCTGAATCGTTACGAATGAAAATGACCCTTTTAAAAATTTGGACACTCTTAAAATCTATCCTGATCTCCTCGCATGGCCTTGATTTTTTCATCCAAATCTGTTTTCGAATGTGTCCCAGGATCCTGTCACATATATCCATCAAACCATAAACGGAATAATTAAAATTTTCATTGCCCTTCCGACACAGGGGCTTGGAAGACCACATGATTGTTGCGCGAAATAAATTTTTCCCTTGATTCTTATCATATCTTATGCTATATTTGCTGTCGCTTTGAACAAAAATCAAAATTTTAAGGAGCCTAATCATTGCAAAAGGACTACAATTCCATAAAAGATACTTATGATCTGATCTTTCACTTGCTGAGCTTCTCGTATCTTTATGGGGATTATGCGATTCCGCACCAGCTCATGAATCCAACTTCGCAGGCCTATCTTTCTGTTAAAAAGGGCGATATTGCGGCACTGCGGAAATTTGCTGGAAGGAATTGGCTAAATATCGATCGACTCTCCCTCCAGCAACAACAAGAGCTGGATCGCATCTATCAAATGCTCGTCGAGCGATTTGGAGATCAGATTCGGGCACAGCCATCTCCATTGCCCAGCCAGTTGCTGATCGAATTGGGCGAACGCGCTTTTACATTTGGACATTATCGTGATGCGCATTCCTTTTTCAAAACCGTCAAGGAATTGGATAAAAAAGTCAATGAATTGCTCGAACGCGCCCTGCAAATTTTGCGATCGAAAGAGGTAACGGCAGGCGAGAGTGACAGCGCCATCGAGGCAAAGGTTCATGAAGCGGTAGAAATCATCTATCCGGCCGTTAAACTGAAAAATCCATTTGGCCAGCAATTTCAACTTTTAGGTCCGCATTTCCACTTCGAAGACGCTGAGAACGCTAGAAAATATGCCAAATATGTCGAACTAGCTTTGGTCAAAGAACTATTGGAATTCGGCATCCATTTCTTGCTCGATGACCGCACGATTGCCGACAAAATCATCGGCGCCCTTCCCAGCAGCAAAGTGAAGCGAATTTTGCTAAGGCAGTTGGCTATCCGTCTCTCCGGCGGCATAGAACGATACCAAGAGTTTGTGGAGAATTATCATCAGGCTATTGCGCTGCAAAAAGAGGCTAAAACTGAAAAGGACTTCTTAGAAGTTCAAAAGCGACTGTTAGGTCGTGGGAGTGGTGATAACCGATACACTCAATTTCTGCGCGAGCTCTGCGTGGAACACCCAATTAGTGCGCTGATGGTAACAGCACAGCCAACACCCAAAGGAGAACTTTACATCTGTCCCATCATGCTGAAATCGGGCGATTCGTTGCTGGATTTTCTTGCGCTGGCTTGAGCATCGCTAACAATTTAATATCCACAAAAAAAGGAAATCAGGCATCATCGGTTTCCTTTTTGTTTTATTGTCAGGGCTTGGTCAATGGTTGCAAATTTTTCGCATGAGTGAAGTATCGGGTTATAACGCGATTTTTGTATTCGCAGAAATGACATGACCTAGTTGACTTTCAATTTTTACAATAAGAAGTAATTTGCGATTCTTAAAGCAACAAGCACATCTCGTTTGGCAAGGGTGACAATCGCCTTTTCTTAATTTGATCATTCCGCAGAAGCTTTTGGAGGAGGAGCGCATTGTGTCTGACGATCAAAATCGCATCTGGATCGGCCTGGATATCGGTTCGGTGAGCATTAAGCTGGCGATGATCGCTCCGATAATTCATCGTCAGATGATTTCGGAACTGCAGCAGCAGTGCTCCGACCTGTTCGAGCCAGAGCTCATAACGTTTCAGCGGGTTGGTAAGTCGTATCTCATTGCCTTTTCCCGCTATCGTCGCTTGTATGGGGAGCCGATCGCTGCCACCATTGCGCTGCTCCGCCCTATTCTCGAAAAAATGCCAGCGCATTTTTTTATCAACCTTGCGGTCACTGGCATTGCTGGAAAATTAATTTCCCAACGACTCGAGCTTCCATGGATCAATGAATTTCTCGGTATCGCTCGCGCAGTCGGCTTCCTGCATCCCGAAGTGCGAACTGTTATTGAAATGGGAGGCGATAGCTCTAAGTACATTCTTTTGGATCCTCATCCTCAAGGCGCGGCGCTCCGCGACTATGAAGTGAATGGCGACTGTGCCGCTGGCACTGGGTCATTTCTGGATCAACAAGCTTCTCGATTATTGTTCCCTATTGAATCCGTTGGCGATATTGTCATTCAGGGTGGGAAGCCAGCGAACATCGCCGGTCGCTGCTCGGTATTTGCCAAGTCCGACATGATCCACGCCCAGCAAAAAGGCTTCCAGCCCCCAGAAATCCTCAAAGGCCTCTGTTTGGCCGTCGTGAGAAATTTTAAAGGGACGATCATCAAAGGCAAGCCAATCGTTCCCCCCGTAGCCTTTATCGGCGGCGTTGCGGCCAATAAAGGAATCGTTCAGGCATTGGGACAAATTCTCGACCTCGATAATTCCGATCTAATCGTTCCTCGACTGCATCACTGGATGGGTGCCATTGGCTCCGCTATAATTTCGCTTGATCATCAAACCAACAAAACCAAAGTTCATATCTTGCGATCGCTCGATCGGTTGAAGATTTCGATCAAACAGTTCGATCGATTAGCCCCGCTTAAAAAAGATAATTTATTGCTGTTGCGCGATCTGGTCAGCATGCGAAAAGTTACGGCCCTGGACCGCAAAGTCCCTGCCTATCTGGGCATCGATATCGGTTCTGTTACCACCAAGCTGGCGGTAATCGATGAGCAAGGAAATTTGATCAAAGGCATCTATACCAAAACAATGGCTCGACCGATCGAGGTCGTCAAAAAAGGCCTGCAAGAAATTGAACATGAGTTGGGCGATATCATTGAGATTAAGGCTGTTGGGACTACTGGTTCAGGACGGGAACTGATCGGCCAATTGGTCAATGCCGATATCATCAAAGATGAAATCACTGCGCATAAAACTGGGGCTATGTATATTAGTCGAAATTATACTGAAAAAATGGTGGATACCATTTTCGATATTGGCGGCCAAGACTCAAAGTTCATCTCAATTGAAGACGGCGTGGTGGTGGATTTCACCATGAATGAGGCCTGCGCTGCCGGCACAGGTTCTTTTTTAGAGGAACAAGCCGAAAAATTAGGGATTAATATCCAGCAAGAGTTCGCCCAATTG
This sequence comes from candidate division KSB1 bacterium, assembly GCA_034506395.1. Classification (NCBI taxonomy): domain Bacteria; kingdom Pseudomonadati; species Candidatus Zhuqueibacterota bacterium. The sequence continues at coordinate 61,064 of JAPDPQ010000028.1, forward strand.
GCCTTCGAATCGGAACATCCAATCCGATTGGGCGAACGCTGCACGGTATTCATGGAAAAGGAGATCGTCCCTTTTTTACAACAAGGAGCCGAAAAGAAGGACATCGTGGCTGGCCTGGCCTATTCCATCGTCACCAATTATCTGAATCGGGTGGTTCGCGGCAGAAAGATCGGGAATGTAATCTATTTTCAGGGCGGCACAGCCTATAATGATGCAGTAGCGGCCGCTTTTGCAACCGTGCTGAATAAACAGATCATCGTGCCGCCGTTCAACGGGCTGCTGGGCGCCATCGGCGTAGCGTTACTGGCTCGGGAGAAAATTCAGCGCAAAGGACAAACCACGAATTTCCGCGGCTATAATCTGGATCAGGTGGAGTACCGGCTCCGCGCGTTTAGTTGCCAAGGATGCACCAACTTCTGCGATATCCAAGAGTTCACTGTCCAGGGTCAAAAGACCTATTGGGGCGATAAATGTGCAGAGCGCTATCGCAAAGCAGTGAAGTTGCCCCGCCAGCCAGTGATCGAAGATCTGATCAAACTTCGCGAGACGCTGCTGCTTCATAATTACCACCAGGATCGGCCAGGATCGCGACGGATTGGGATCCCTCGCAGCCTTTATTGGTACGATCAATTCCCGTTTTGGCGCACTTATTTTGAAGCCCTTGGTTTTCAAGTCACCATATCCGATGAAACCAATCGCCCGATCGTTATCAAAGGCGTGGAATCCAGGGTAGCCGAACCTTGCTTTCCCATTACTGTGGCGCACGGCCATATCCAGAACCTGATCGAAAAAGGCGTCGATTTTATCTTTCTGCCCAATATCGTCGATGCGGAAACCAATTGGTCTGAAACCAATTCATTTTTCTGTCCATGGGGACAAACCCTATGCTTTGTCATTCGAGCGACCCCGGCATTTCTATCGATCCGCGATCGCATCCTTTCGCCCAATATTCGCTACCGTCAGGGCATGGAGGCGGTCAAACGCCAATTCCGCAAGCTGGCCAAACAGCTCGGCATTGGCCCAAAACAAAGCGACCAGGCGATCGAATTGGCTTATCAGGCCTGGCGGGAATTTCTCTCTCAGCTCAAACAGGCTGGCCAGCAGGCGATCTCCATCCTCCTGCAACAGCGCGAAAAGGCTATTATCCTGCTCGGTCGCCCCTATAACATCTATGATAAAATTGTCAATCTCAATGTCCCCAATAAGCTCCGGTTGAATTACGGCGTAAATGTGATCCCTCTGGACTTTTTGGATATCGACCATATCGATATTTCCGATCTCAACCCCAACATGTACTGGAACTATGGCCGGAAGATCCTGCAAGCTGCCCGTTGGAGCAGCCAATTCCCTGACTTCCATCTCATCTATATCACTAATTTCAAATGCGGCCCAGACTCTTATATTAAGCATTACATCCGCGAAGCCGGCCAAAAACCTTATCTCACCCTTCAATTTGACGAGCATGGCAACGACGCCGGCATCATTACCCGATGCGAGGCGTACTTGGATAGCAAGGGATTCTTGAAGTGAGAACCTGATAGGAGCGAGTGTACGCAGGAAATAACCCAAAACTATTTTTTGGGCCTCTCAAATGGTTCAACCGTGCCTGCTCAACAGCTTTAAGGCATCGTAATGATTTAACCAACCTTCGCATAGGTAGCCACAGCACTTTCCGCACCATTCCAAATAATCATCGATATCAATCCAACCGCTTCAGTTGTACATGATGAAAGGTCGTCAGCCAGCATTATTTTCGGTGGGAAACAAAGAATTGGTGGACTTGGGCCAGGACGTCGCTGAGTTTCCCCTGGGCAAGTTGACATTCTGGTAGCGATTGGAGGAACATTTTGCCATAGTACTTTTCGATGATGCGCTTATCAAAAATAAATACCGAGCCGATGTCGGTCCTCTTACGGATTAGCCGGCCGAACCCCTGTTTTAATTTGATCACTGCCTGGGGCAAGGAATATTCCATAAAGGCATTTCCTCCACGGCGCTCGATCGCCTCGACCCGAGCCTCGATGATCGGCTCGGAAGGTACCTTGAACGGCAATTTGGTAATGATCACGTTCTCCAACGCATCTCCTTCGACATCAACACCTTGCCAGAAGCTATCGGTTCCGAACAGCACCGAGGTCTTGTCCCTTTTGAAATGCTCCAGGAGCTCATGTCGGTTCTGCTGCCCTTGTTTCAGCGCGGTGATCCCCATTTGGTTCAGCGCAGGCTCTAATTTTTGATGGACGATGTTGAGCAATCCGTAGGATGTGAATAAAACAAACGCACGTCCTTGGGATACCTTTAGGGCCTCGAGGATCGCATCGGAAACCACTTCAGCAAATTCGCGAGCATCTGGATTTGGGAGGTCCAGGGGAATGGCGAGGATTGCCTGGCGCTTGTAATCGAACGATCCAGGGATCTTCGCTGTGATCAATCGCGAGCGCTCCACCAGATTAAGCCCCAACTGCCTGATCAGATATGAAAATTCACTCACGCCCGGAGTCCCTGAAATCGTAAGCGTTGCCGAAGTCATGATGATGGTCTTGTAATTCTTATAGACCAATTCGTTCATCGGCTCGGCGATCTCAAGCGGTGCGCTCTTCAAACGGACGATGTCCTTTGAAAACCGGCGCTTCTGCATCTCGGCCCAGCGAACATGCACGTCGTCATCCTTCAAAATAACATGCTCGATCACATCGCTCACCTCAAGCAGCCGATTGTTTTGGGTTTTCAGATCGATGATTGTGTAAATGATCTCCGTATCCAACCCTATATCGACGCTCTCGACCTTCTCGATGACGCTCGATAGGTCCGAGCAAAACCGCCTCAGCAAATCCACAAAATTCTTAAATTGCGGTACCAACTCCGACTTCCAGAGTTCTGTCTCTCGGATTTTTGAATTGATCCGCAATTTGGCCTCGGACTGCCAGCTATCATTGTGCTCTTGAACCAACTGCCCCAGACTCGTCATCACTTCGTCGTTGAATTGCAAAATGGTGTCGCACCGCGGGATCAGCTCCATTTCGATCTGATCGATGGCAGCCCTAAATTCCTGTCTTTGAGTTCTGATATGTTCCGCCCCTAATTTTTTGATGAATAGCGTAAGCAAGCCGGAAGGCTTGTTCTCAATCTGACCATAAAGCCTTCGGACGATGCGCGCAATACCTGTCCTCGTAATCCCGGCTCCGAAATAGTCCGTCGCCACGTCTTCGATATTGTGCGCTTCATCGAACACAATATGATGATAGCGAGGTAGCACCGCCACATCCGCGCCTGCAGCTTGGACCGCCAGATCTGCGAACAAAAGATGATGGTTTACCACCAGGATATGCGCCCGATTCGCTTGGCGACGGGCTTTGCTCACAAAGCATTGCTGGAAAAACTCGCAGCGCGACCGCAAACAACTGTCACTCTCCGAACAAACTTCCTCCCACACTGCGCTGCTCGGGACAAAATTTAAATCGGAGCGACTCCCATCTTTTGTCACTTTCGACCATTCGATAATGGATTGCAACTCCTGTCGATGCTCAGGTTCGATCAGTTCCTGTTGCCCAGTCTCCAGCAATTTAATCTTCCGCAAACAAATATAATTGCCGCGCCCTTTAACCAACACCGATTCAAACTCGATCCCCAAAGCCTTTTTCAAAAACGGAATATCTTTCTTAATCAGTTGTTCCTGCAAATTTATCGTATTGGTGGAAATAACGCACCGCTCCTTGTTCTCGGTCGCCCAATGGATCGCTGGGATCAGATAGGCTAAAGACTTTCCGACTCCTGTCCCCGCCTCGATTAAGGCAATTTTCTTTTGATTGAATGCCTCTGCCACTTTATTGATCATCGCCAATTGCTGAGGTCGATGCTCATAACCATGCAACTTTTTCGCAACGATCCCTCCAGGCGATAAAAGCGAGACCATGCTCTGCCGGTCAAGCGTCACCTCCTCTTCCCGGCGAAACGGTTCGATCACCACATAAATTCTGTCAACCTCATTGTTGACAATATAGCTGGCCACCTCATCGCGCGCCAACTCATGGGCAATGGCCATATCATTCGTTGAGGGAGTCAGCTCACCGGATGGATGGTTATGAATCACCACATCGCTGCGCGCTGCAATATCCCGTACCACTGGCACTGCAAACTCATTACCGCGAGCGATCACCATGACTTGTTCAACCACCAGCAGATCATTGGTCTTCCCCACAAAAAAGACTTCGTTACCGCCCGCTTCCTGGATCGCGGTGCGAATGAATTCGATGGCCTCGGGCGAAATGTAATTCTCAATGTTCATGAATTCAACGGTAGTTTTGTGTCTTGCTCAAATATGGTACAAATTGCCCAGCAAATCAATCTCCAACTTTATCGAACGAAATGGATAACAGCATCTCTAATTTAACTTCGATTTTCTCTTTTTGAGCCAAGATGGCCGAAAGAAGAAAAAAATATTTATCGACCGAGATCAGCAAATTGGCCGTTTATTGTCAGCTTTTTTCATTGTATTGATAACGGTTTTACGGGACCTCGAGAGGTTCGCTCCCTAAATTCTTCTGTCGAAGCTAAATGTGGCCTCTTTTATTGCCTTAAAAAATTTCACATAAAAAAATCGCAGACCATCCCTCCTCTCAATGCCGCTGCTCAATATTTCAAAATATGAGATCATCATACTTGTGGAGATAGCAATCCATCCCTTTGTTCCTGATCAGCCGAATGCGCTGAATTTCCTCAATCCAATTTTTTTCAAAATAACGAAAGCTGTGGTGTCGGCCGCAGCAACTCGGCATTGAACCCCTCTCGCCTCAAATGATGGACAAAGCTATCGAAACCATGAGTGATGAACACCTTCTCCGGCCTCACCTGATGGACAAATTCCAGCAATTGGTTGAAATCGGCATGGTCGCTCAGCGCTAAGGCCTCGTCCGCACCGTAGCGGTATTTTGCCTCTGGATCAACAGCCCAGCCAGTGAGGATGAGCTTGCGCGTGCGCCAGATATTTTTCACCAGATGACTATTCGACAGATGCGGTGGTAATAACAAAACTCGCTCGCGCAGGTCCTCGCCATGATAGACTTGATAATTTTTGAAATGGATCCCATATTCCTCATAAATCTCCACAATTGGCTGGATCGAAGGGTGAATGCTGATCTGATAATTTAGGTCCCCCAAAATTTTCAGCGCCTCTTGCGATTTGCCCAGCGCATAGCCCATGACGATCGGCACGATCCCGTTCTGAAAAGACCTTTCGATGAAGCGGGCCAGCCGCTCGATGATCTCCCATTCTTTCGGGAACACATACTGTGGCGCCCCAAAAGTGCTTTCCATGATCAGGATATCGGCATGCCGCACCTCTAGCGTCACCGCGGTTTGATTTTTGCCCGGCTTGAAATCTCCAGTATAAATCAGCCGCGTTCCAGCCCGTTCGATCGCAATTTGAGCCGAGCCCAACACGTGCCCCGAAGGAAGTAGCTCTATCGAAAAATCACCCATACGCTGCGGTTGATGATAGTCCACTGGCCAGCCCGATAACTTGCGATGCCGCAAGCGCATTAGGCTGAGGGTCGCGGGCGTGGCTAAAACCTGAGCATGTCGCCTGGCATGGTCGCTGTGCGCATGCGAGACAAACGATAGCTCCACTCGTTTCATGGCATCCAAATAGAGCTGGGACTCGCTCATCCGGAGGCCGTTTTGATCTACTTCAAACATGATCTGATCGTTCTATTTTGTCCGATTACTCATTTCTGATCTAAACAATATCGTTCAAATTTTAATACCATAGCAATTCCATTGCTCATGTCATGACTCAGGTAATTCAAATCATTCTGAGGTTGAGCAAATTCACCAGCTTTCAATAAAGGCAAATAGCTGAAACCGACATTGGTTTGATCTCCTTGTTAAAAATCATTCCATTTTGCCTCATTTTACCCCGGATTGCCACCTAAAATATCAACCCTGATTCAATTGTTCATCAAGCGCTTCAGAATCTCCTGATAGACCAGTTCACGATTATCTGGCCGCAACGCGATCAATTGGACATCGGCTCGGGATTTGACACGCCGGACAAACGGTAAATCAGCCAGTGTAATGCTGCCCAGCACTGGTTGCGGTGCCTCCAGCGCCCGCAGCACCACCTGCTGAAATTGTACCGAAAACAGCTCCATCTTGCCGATCTCATCGATGACGATCAACTCAGCGCTGGCGATGGCTGCCTCCAAACACGGAACGATGACATGATCGATATTTTCCAACTGAACGAAGTATCGGCCCACGCGCTGGGGCGTTCTGCGATCCACATGGGCCAATAGCGCTCTTCGCCCGTCCAGCGTCACGATCTCGAAGCCGACTCTGCCACCCGATCGGCTGCGAATTTCTTGAGTATAAAATCCCTGACAAGAACGCCCCACCTCTGCCACGACCCTTTGAATCAGAGTGGTTTTGCCAACACCAGGTTGACCAGTGATCAATAGGTTCATCGTTCAAACTTGGGTGTGATTCGCTTTTTCTCACCATTAGCTTTAAGCCGATGTCATGCCTCCGAATGCAGGCATCTTTTGATGAGAGCCGTTTTGCTAACATCAGATTGGATAATGATCAGCAAATTGATTGTTTAAGCCAAAAAATTGTTGTCTCTTTTTGACCATTTTAAGAAAGCCGATGTCATGCCTGCGAATGCAGGCATCTTTCGTTTAAGACCATACCGCCATTTTCTGAACATTCGCTGCAAGCGACCGGTCAGCAAAAATAGCAACCCTTTCAAAACGAATCGAATAACATATACCTGATAAATTGTAATAAATTTCCCGACCAGAACTGCCGCAGCAGCACGACAAACAACACCGCCTGGCATAACAGAAAAAATAAGCCAGCGGCCACCGCTTTGATGGTTTGCGTCTCTAAGATTGCCACAAAAAAGGCAATTATTAACGCCAGCCCCAGAAGCAAAATAAATGGCTTGATCACCAACGGGACATGATACAGCGCTGTCCCGATTAGCCAGGATAACAGAACGATCGCCAGTCCCAAAACTCCGATATCTTTTATCGGCAACGGATTAATCCCGACAAACCGCACGCTCAGCCAGACCAGGGCGAAGATGTCGAAGATGTAAATAATGATTGCAGCGATTATCAATGATGATAAATTCATTTGGATTCCAGTTTACGTGACCGTCATCCGCCAGTTGGCGGGTGATGGGCTCGTTTTTTTAGTGAATTTGAACCAACCAGGCCTTTTCAAAAACCTGGTTTGTAAAAATTTTCTCTGAGCTCATCAAAGAACTGATTCTATCCCCCAATCGGCTTTCGGCGTCAACCGAAGCGGATGAATGGATAAAGATGATTATTGTGATAATCCACCGGCTGGCCCTTACCATCAACTGAAGCTCAAAAAATACTAAAACCGTTAAAACGGTTATTCATAGCGATGCGAGTTTCTCATAGACGCCCGAATGAATTCGGGCGTCTATGACAGATTAATTATTTGGAACTGATGCCATCGCTTGAAGCGCTGGCATCAGTCTTGAAATCATTTCGTTTCAACGAATTCAATCTATTTTAATCGCCAGGTCGTCTGTTCGAATGGAAACAATATCCCGGTTCTCCAATTTTTTCCAATTATCGTTTTTGTAATGCGGCAAAACTTCCGAAGCGACCACCACCAGGCCAGGCCGTTGCAGCAGCTTCATCGCGTAATAATTCGGATTTTCAGTGTACCAGTTGCCGGCGAAGCCGGTCTCCCCATCGGTCATGAGAAAATTAGCAGCCGTGTAGCGGTTAAGTGCGGCTAATTTAGCCCGCATCGAAGCTGGCGAGGGCTGAGCCTGGGTGCCGCTGAGCAGGTAAAAAAACAGCCGCTCCGAATCTGTGTCACTAATGGGGCGAAGCTCCCCGTCGAAGGGCAACGGATCATGGATGGTGCCGTTGTGGCAAAAGACATAGCGTCGGCCATGGAACTGGCACTGGAACGGATGGACGTTGCGCAGCTCCACGTGGCCTTTGGACGCCTTGCGGGCGTGGAGCAGCAGCAACCTGGTCGGCAAATTTCGGAATTGGTCGATCTGGGGATCGTCATAGACCGCTTTGGGCGAGCGAAAGATCTTTAATTCTGCATCCTCCAGATACGCGATGCCCCAGCCATCGCCATGTTGGAATGGCTGGTCCTTGTTTTTCTCATGGCGCTCGTTTTGGTCAG